>NZ_JBNDHT010000008.1:0-82586 GCF_056755115.1 Rhizobium sp. SVR5-2C
GCAGCGCGAGACCGCGGGCGATATAGAGCGTACCGAGCGTCGCGATGAAGGGCGCGACATTGAGCTTGGTAATCAGCAGGCCGTTGATGAGGCCAATCAGCAACCCGATCGAAAGTGTGATGAGCACGATTTCGAAGAGGTTGAAGTAGATCGTATAGCCGATCGGCAGTTCGATGCCGTAGAGGATGAGGCCGCCGGCCACCATGCCGCAGAGACCGACGATCGATCCCACTGACAAGTCGATGCCGCCGGTGATGATGACGAACGTCATGCCCATCGCCAGGAAGGCGTTCAGCGCCACATGCTTCGACATCAGGATCATGTTCGCCGTCGAGGTGAAATTCGGTGCGAAGATTGCGAAGAAAATGATGACCGCGAAGAGTGCGATGAAGGTCCTGAGCTTCATCAGCGTCAGGAGGATAGAGCCGTTCGCGCTCGCCGGCGAGGAAGTGGTTGGTGTGGCCGCCGTCATGATGCGAGTTTCCCTTGATGTCCGTGTCCCTTGGCCGAATCCGCAATGATGGCGTCTTCCGTGGCCTCGCTCCGGTCGAAAACAGCCACCAGCTGGCCGTTGCTCAACACCGCGATGCGATCGGAAAGCGCCATGACCTCTTCGAGGTCTGAAGTCGAAAACAGGATGGCAAGCCCGTTTGCCGCCAGCCGGCGCATTGTGCGGAAGACATCCGCCTTGGCGCCGACATCGATGCCGCGGCTCGGCTCGTCCATCAGAAGCACCTTCGGGTTGGTCATCAACGCCTTGCCGATCACCACCTTCTGCTGATTGCCGCCGGACATCGAGGTGACTTCGAAATCCGGGTTCGGCGCCTTGATCGAGAGGTCGCTGATCGCATCGCGAATGGCGCTCTTCTCGGCGCTGCTGTTGATATGAAAGAGGCGGGTGAAGCGGCCAAGGCTCGCCAGCGTCAGGTTGGAGGCGATCGACAGAACCTGGACCAGTCCCTCCCGCTGCCGGTCTTCCGGAATGAGCGCAAGACCGCGGCGGATGCGCCTCGTGGTGTCGCGGGCGCGGACTTCCTTGCCATCGATGAAGATCTTGCCCGTCGAGTGCATGTGCCGTCCGATCACGCATTCGAAGAATTCGCTGCGGCCGGCACCCATCAGACCATAGATGCCGAGGATTTCGCCGGCTTTCACCGACAATGAGACGTGGTCGACCGCAAGCCCGCCGGTTGGCCGCGGCAGGCTGATATCCTCGGCGCGGAACATCTCCTTGCCGACGGCGTGATCGACCGACTTGGCGAAATCCTTGGCGTCGGAGCCGATCATCGAGCGCACGATCCAACGGGTATCGATGTCGCGCACCATGGCTTGGCCGGTGATCTGGCCGTCACGCAGAACGGTGATATAGTCGCCGATGCGCATCAGCTCTTCCAGCCGGTGCGAGATGTAGACGATCGCCACACCCTGGGCCTTGAGGTCCGCAATGACTTTGAAGAGGATTTCGACTTCGGCTGCTGAAAGAGCGGACGTCGGCTCATCCATGATCAGGATGCGCGCATTCAGCGACATCGCCTTGGCGATTTCGACGAGCTGCTGCTGGCCGATCGGCAGATCTTCGACCATCGTTTCCGCGTCGATTCCGGCATCCAATCGTTTCAGAAACGCATTGGCCTTTTCGACCTGCGCCTTGTGATCGATGCCGAGCGGGCCGCGGGTGATCTCGCGGGTGGCAAAGATGTTCTCCGCGACCGACATGTTGGCGAAGAGATTGAGTTCCTGGAAGATCATGCCGATGCCATGCGCCTGCGCATCGGCCGGGCTGTGGAAGGATACGGGCTCTCCATCCAGAATGATGCGTCCCATCGTCGGGCGCTCGACGCCGGCGATGATCTTCATAAGCGTCGATTTGCCTGCGCCATTTTCGCCGACCAGAACGTTTACCGCCCCGCGGCGCAATGCGAGATTGGCGCGCTTGACCGCGACGATGCCGGAATAGACCTTCGACACGTCTGCGAGGTGCAGGATGATGTCGTCCTTCGGTGTCTCGCTCGCGGTCATGATCCCACCGTTAGTTCGGAAGGCGTGACAAGCGGAAGCTGTCCGCTGTTCGGCAGCGGAAAGGCGCCGGTCACGCTCACTGTCTTGCCGACGAGACCGTCGCGCGGGACGGCGGACAGGAAAGCCGTATTGGCTTTCTCGTTGAACGCCTTGCCGAACTGCGCCCACTCGATCTGGTTCTTGAATTCGTTGAAATTGACGAAGTCCAGCGTGTCGCGCAGCGCCGTACCGCGCAGGGCCGGGCCGATCTGCACCTTCGCGTCAGCCTTGCCGTCGCCATCTGCGTCGACTTCGAGCGTTGCCGCGCGCGAGGCCGTATCCGCCGCGACGACCTTGCCGGTGACTTTCACCGCATAAGTCCAGGGCGAACTGCTCTGCTTGCGCGGATTGCCGTATTTCTCCCCCGCCTGGTCAGGGCTGGTGGCCGCCAGTTGCGCGACGTCTTTGAGTTCGCCTGCGCGCTTCTCGAAATAGGGCACGACCTGTGGCTGCCAGATCGCCTCGACCCTTGCATTCGGGTCAAATGCGTTCTTCGCCGCAGCCGCCGCCTTTTCCTCCGCGGTCGGAGTCTTGATGATCTTGCAACCGGGCAAGGCCGCGGCCACGATAGCAGCGAGCAAAACGCCCTTCATTCTCCACATGCGACAGGCCTCGACGTCATCAAATGAACAACAGAGGGCGCGGTCTGCCGCCCTCTGCATTGATCCAGGTGCGGTTAGTTCGTGAGCGCGAAGGTCTCGAGCTTGCCGGCGTTGTCAGAATTGACGAGGACGCAGTCCATCAACTGCTTCTCTTCCTTGGGCGTCGTCTTGTTCTTGATGTAGGCGTCGGCCTGTTCGACGGCCAGCTGTGCCTGCGCGTAGGCCGGCTGCAGGACAGTCGCCTTGATGCCGCCAGCCTTGATGGAGTCCCGGACGTCATTGGAGCCGTCAAAGCCGACAACGATCACGTCCTTGCGGCCGGCGGCCTGCAGCGCTGCGATCGCGCCCATCGCCATCGTGTCGTTGCCGGAGATCACCCCCTTGATGTCGGGATTGGCCTGGAGGATGGTTTCCATCTTCGAGTAGGCTTCCGTCTGGCTCCAGTTGGCCGATTGCTTGGCGACCAGCTGCAGGTCCGGATAGTCGTCGATGACGTCGTGATAGCCCTGCGAGCGAATGCCGGCATTGGTATCGGATTCCTTGCCGACCAGCTCGACATAGTTGCCCTTTTCGCCCATCAGCCTGACGAACTCCTGCGCGCCCAGCTGGGCACCCTGGTAATTGTTGGAGACGATCTGGGCCATGGCAACGCCGCTCGCGTTGATTTCGCGGTCGATCAGGAATGAGGGGATGCCTGCATCCTTTGCCTTCTTGACGGCTGCAACCGACGCATCCGCGCCGGCGTTGTCGAGGATGATGGCCTTTGCGCCGCGGCCGATGGCCGTGTCGATCATCTCCGACTGCTTGTTGGCGTCGTCGTCATGCGTCATGACGAGGGCTTCGTAACCAAGCTCTTTCGCCTTGGCTTCCGCACCGACCGCCTCGGCCTTGAAGAAGGGGTTGTCATGGGCTGGCGTGATGATGGCGATCAGGTCCGCCGAATAGGCCGGAATGGCCGTCCCCAGTGCCAATGCGCCGGCAAAGGCCGCAAGTGTCAGTCTACGCGTTAGTTTCATATTGTCCTCCCGAGTGTGAATGAAGCCCCGTCTCCCTTGGGGCGGTAGAGGGGGAGGCTTTTGGCCTCCCCAAGCCTTTTCAGGTGATGCGCCGGATGCTTTCGGCGATCTCCTGGGGTTCGAATACCTTCTTCCAGTCGTCGCGCATCAGCGCAGGGATGCCGAACTCGATCGCCTTGTTGCAGGCGTCCGAGAACACGCCATCCACTTCCTTGAAGATGACCGCGCCGAGCACATTCATATGGCCGAGTAGAAAATCGCGGGCCGCCTCTGCGGGCACGCCGCGGGCAACGCATTCGTCCATGGCCTGGCGCATGACGACGAGCAGCGATGCGCAGACGGTTTCCGACAGTCCAGGCTCCAGCATCGCCATCTGCTCGACGGTGACGCGGTGTGAGCGCATGACCGGAGCCCAGATCACCTTGGCGATTTCCTCGCCGAGTGCGTAGGCACCGTCCGGACCCTGAATGAGAGCCGAAACGATGTGCTGCTTGGCAAACAGGCCGCCGAAGTGATCCTTCTTCGCCTGCATCTCCGTCTCGTCGTTGAAGATCGGCGGATGGCAGGGATGGGTGACGAAGTAGGTAAGATCATCGCGCTTCGGCAGGTGCCCGGCGAAGGGAGCCGCAGCGTCGAGCGCGATGACCATGGTGCCGGGCTTCAGCTTGTCAACGATGCCGGCAGCAACCTTGCCGATTGCCGTGTCCGGAACCGCCAGGATCACGACCTCAGCGGCATTCAGCGCCGCGTCCGACGGCACACAATCGATAGCAAGATCGTTCTTCAGGCGCGCTTTTCCAGCGTCGCTGACTTCGACATGGCGGACGTCAAAACGCGAGCCTTTGAGATTCTTGGCAAGGCGGTATCCCATTTTTCCGCCGGCGCCGAAGAGGGCAATTGTAGTCATGTTTCCTCACCTTTTCGATGTTTGGATAGGATCATAAACTGGTATGATGAGTCAATCACCATAACACTAAAATTCTTACTTCCGACGGTGGTCAGCCCCGCCTTCCGTCGCGGATCTGCGAGAAATAACCATCGGTGCCGATCTGGCCGCCCTTCAACGCGATCTGCAGGCCATTGGTGGGCGCGTAGGTGCCATGCGCAACACAGAGGGGAGAGCCGGGCGTCTGAGGCAGAGGCAGAAGAGTGGTCAGGGCATCGACCCGCAGTTCTTTGAGCGCATGGCTCGAGGTGTCGCCGCCCGCAATGACGGCGCGCTTCAGTCCCTCACTCGTAACCAGGCTACGCAGGATTATCCCGAGCGCGCGCCCCAGCTTGTGGCGTGCACCCGGGACTTTGTCGATGTCGGCGCCAACGTCCGCCGAGGGTCCGAGGGCGGTGTACAGGATGACGCTGCTGCCGTTCTTCAGCTTCTCTACGCCGGTGGCCACAGCGGCCTCGATCGCACGCTCGCCATCATCCGACACCAGCGCGACAGGATCGATCGGGATCGCCTCGAAACCGTCATCGATAGCGGCGCGGATCTGCCGTTCGGTTGTTGGCGACACACTGCCGGAGACGACGGCGAGCCGGTCCACAGCGCCGACATCGGGGAACTCGGCGCTTCCCTTCAGCAGCCCCTGCTGTCGCCACGCATTGAGAAGAGCATACTCGACGCCCGACGAGCCAATGACGAAGGCGCCGGCCCGGCTTGTGATACGCATCAACTGGCGGCCTGCAGCTTGCTGGGTCGCCGGAGAATCGACGTCGATCAGCAGAATGCCGGCCTCGCCGGCAACCAGTTCATCGACATGACTGTCGGCATCAGGTGCGGTGATCGTCACGAGATCGGCGAGGGCAACCGGAATGTCGGTCTGCTTTGCGAGATGGAGGGTCAGGTCGGCTTCATCCATCGGAGTCACCGGATGGCGACTCATCACCGGATGGCGGTCGATGCGATACGTGCGGCCCTGGTAGGCGGCAAACAGGTTGCCGAATGCGGTGTAGCGCTTCAGTTGCGGCGCACCGACGATCACCGGCACGATGGATTGACCGAACGTCGCGCCGCCGATCTCGATCGCCTTGCCGATGCTGCCGATGGCAGGACTGGAGTCGAAGGTTGAACAGACCTTGTAGTGGCAGGTATTCGCACCCAGCGATTTCAGCCACTCGAACGCGGGTGTCAGGTGCCGTTGCATCCAGTCAGGCGTCTCGCTGCGGCTTGTACTGGCGATGCCGATCGCGCGACAGTCCTTGAAACGCGCGAGGAGCTCAGGCGAGGGGATGTCGAGAAAGAGCACAGTCGGAACGCCATTCGACGCCAGGGCCTCCATGACATCAGTGGAGCCCGTGAAGTCGTCGCCGTAGTAGCTGATGAGAAGCTCGTCCATCGCCGTTACGCGCCTTTGCCGTCGGCGAACTTGGCAATCGAGGCGGCAAGTTCCGGATGATCCTTGGCGTAGGTCTCCAACGGGATGTCGGCGACGGCGGCCTGCCATGCCTGCTGCACGGCGCGAACGCCGGCCGCCGGTCCGCCAGGGTGGCTGACGATGCCGCCGCCGCAGAGGTAGAGAAGATCAGTGGTGCGACCCGTCCGCCGGTAGGTCTCCGGGGCTTGTCCTCCCCACTGTCCGGAGCCGGCGACAGGAAGCGGGCAGTCCGAGGTATCGAACAGCGGCGTGCTGACAGCCTTGAAGGAGGAGACGAAGCTTTCGTCCGGTTCCCAATACTTGACCCTGATGCCGTTGATCTGAAACTGATCGACGCCGAGCAGCCGCCAGAATTGCTGGTAGACCGTGAAGTCCATCCCAGCGCCTGGATGGCGCGTCAGCACGTCCCAACCGTTTCGGTGCGCATGTAGCACCAGATTGGAGCGCTTGCGGAGAAAGCTCATGCCGCCGAAGCCGATAGAGTTGATGTTGACGACGGCGCAGTTGCCGCCCGCTTTCGCAACAACGTCGTGGTTGCGCATCATCTCGTCGGGGTCGGCATGCGAGATCCCGAAGGCATACATGACCTTCTTGCCGGTCTTCTGCTCGTGATCGAGAATGCGCGGCATGATCGCTGCAACGCGCTCCTTGAGCGGCGAATAGACCGGGCTCATCAGCTTCTCGTCGTCTTTGATGAAGTCGACGCCCGACTCGATCAGTTCGCCGACGAGTTCCGCCGTCTCGTGTGGCCGCAGCCCGAGCGCCGGCTTGACGATCGTTCCGATAATGGGGCGGCCCTCAACGCCTGTCAGGCGGCGGCTACCGGGAATCCCGAACTGCGGTCCGGGATGCGCGCCCTTGAAGGCGTTCGGCAGTTTCATGTCGACGATGCGGATGCCGGTCATGCCCTTGATGGAATAAACGCCACCGATCGCGATGGTCATCAGCGCCGAGAGGTCCGCGCCGATCGCGTCCAGCGGAAAGGCGATGTCAACGTCGGCGCGCCGCAACCGCGTGCCCGGCGTAACCTCTGGCCAGGTCGGGTAACTCGCGTCATCAAGGTGTCGAATTCCAACAACACGAGCCGCTACACGTGACTTCAGCTCCTCCGTCTCACCGGGAACCGGCACGAAGGTGCCCGTCGACTGGTCGCTGGCGATTTTGCCCGCCATCGCTTCGACGCTGCCGGGCGTTTCGATGCGGTAGGTCACGGTAATCATCATGGAAATGCCGGTTGCTCCTCTGGCCACGAAAGATTGTCATGGCGTCAACTCGTGATCTGGTATAATGAGTATCCCAACCGATGGGAAGGAAAATTTTCGGCAGCGTGAATTTTGCTAGCGCGCTTTGTCGTCAGCCCGGAAGGTGGTAGGGGAGGAGACATTTTGAGCCAGCGAGACGTTATGACCCAACCCGTCGAACAGATTGTGCGTCGAAAATTGTCCGACGAAGTGTTTGATCGGCTAGAGCGGATGATCACCTCCGGTGAACTTCGGCCTGGCGATGAGATGCCATCCGAGCGTGTCCTCATGGAGCGCTTCGGCGTGGGCCGGCCTGCCATTCGCGAAGCCATGCAATCGCTTGCCAACAAAGGCCTGGTGAGTATTTCACATGGCGAGCGGGCGAAGGTCCTCAGGTTGACGGCAAAGTCGATATTTCGCCAGGTCGATCTGACCGCGAAGATCATGTTGTCGCAGTCGGCCGACTCGCTGGAGCATCTCAAGAGTGCGCGCATATTCTTCGAGCGCGGCATGGCGCGCGAGGCTGCGCAGCGGGCCTCCGAGAAGGATATCGGCGATCTCAGGGAGATCATCGAGCGCCAACGGGAGTCCCTTGGGCAGGCCGAAGAGTTCATCAGCGCGGACATGGAATTCCACACCCGCATCGCGCAGATTTCAGGCAATCCGATCTACGTCGCCGTCAGCGAAGCGATGCTCGCGTGGCTGAAGGAATATCACACCGAGATGTTGATCTGGACCGGCAAGGAAAAATTCACGCTGGTCGAGCATGAGGAGATCGTCGACCGATTGGCGGCCAATGACGCCGACGGCTCGGAGATGGCGATGCTCAAGCATCTTGAACGATCCAGAGCTTTGTACGGAAAATGAGCAGCGCGCGCTGAGGCCACTGACCTGCGCGTTCTGGCTTCGAGCCGGGCGAATGGCACTTTTAATCCGTTTGGGCGCCGCTTACATATGCCTTGTCACGGCCCTCGCTCGGGAATCCAATGATCGTTGCCCTCCGAAATGTCAGCAGATCCTATTCGACGGCGGAGGGGGTGCTGAACGTGCTGCGCGGCGTAGATCTCGATCTCGATGCCGGCCGGACGATGGCCCTTACCGGGGAGTCCGGAAGCGGAAAGAGTACGCTGTTGCACCTCGTTGCGGCCTTGGACCAACCCGATGCTGGCAAGATCGTCGTTGACGGGACTGATATCACCACCCTTGATGAAAGCGGTCGCGCCGCCTACCGCCGCAAGACTGTTGGCCTCGTCTTTCAGCAATTCAACCTCATTCCCTCCTTGGATGTCGCTGCCAATCTGGCCTTCCACAGCCGGCTCGCTGGTCGCCATGAGCCGGAATGGGTGGATGAGCTCACCGATCGTCTAGGACTAAAGGGGCTGCTCAAGCGATATCCCGAGCAGCTTTCCGGCGGACAGCAGCAAAGGGTGGCGATCGGACGCACGCTTGCGGCCCGTCCCAGGCTTGTGCTCGCCGACGAGCCGACCGGAAATCTTGACGAGGCGACGGGCGACGCGGTGGTATCAGCCATGCTGTCGCTGGTCGCGGATACCGATGCGGCATTGCTGATGGTGACGCACTCGCTGAGGCTCGCCGCGAAGCTGGATGTCCATGTCAATCTCAGCGCGGGGCGGGTCGACTGATGTTTCTGACGGCGCTCGGCGCCCTTCTTTCGCATTGGCGTCGCCGGCCGTTCCAGCTGGCAATGCTGATGCTGGGGCTTTCACTCGCCACTGCGCTTTGGTCGGGGGTGCAGGCCATCAACGCAGAGGCTCGCGCCAGCTATGCGCGTGCCGCCTCCATGCTCGGTCAGGATCGGCTTGAACAGCTCGTCTCGGCTGACGGCGCGCCGTTTTCCCAGCAGGCCTTTATCGCGCTGCGGCGCGCGGGATGGCTGGTCTCGCCCGTGCTGGAAGGCGATACTCGCATCGGCGGCGTTCGGCTTCACGTCATCGGCATCGATCCGCTCAGCATTCCGGATGAAGCCCAGCAGGTGGATTTGGGCGGAACGGGGAACCTGCGCGATTTTGCGACGCCGCCTGGCCAGCTGATCGTCTCGACCGAAACGGCAGATCGGCTCCGGAGCCTGCCGCTGCCTCCACTGCGGGTCGCCGGGCAGATGCTGCCGAATACAGCGATAACCGACATCGGGATAGCCCAAACACTTCTCGGCAAGCCGGACCAGCTGAGCAAGCTCATCGTGGCGCGTGATCAGTCTGAAGGCCTGCCTCCGATCGACCAAATAGCACCCGAACTGGTCCTGAAGCAGCCGGATGCGCAAGGCGACATTGGACGGCTGACCGACAGCTTCCACCTCAACCTGACGGCGTTCGGATTCCTTGCGTTCGCGGTCGGCCTGTTCATCGTCTATTCCGCGATCGGCCTCGCCTTCGAGCAGCGACGATCCACGTTCCGGACGTTGAGATCCCTCGGCGTTTCAGCCACCGCCTTGACCCTCTTGTTGTTGGGAGAACTTCTTGTACTTTCGACGGTCGCGGGTCTGGCCGGCGTCGCGCTCGGCTATGTCGTCGCCGCCGTTCTTCTTCCGGGCGTCGCCGCGACGCTGCAGGGTCTCTACGGCGCAGCCGTTCCCGGAACATTGTCCTTGCGTCCCGAGTGGTCTGCGGCCGGCTTGGGGATCGCCATAGCAGGTGCGTTGCTGTCATCGGCGCAAAGCCTCTGGCGCGTGTGGCGCATGCCACTTCTCGCACCGGCGCAGCCGAGGGCTTGGGCGAGGGCTTCGGAGGCAGGGTTGCGCTGGCAGGCGGCCCTCGCGCTGGCGCTGTTGGTCCTGTCGACGGCGCTCGCCCATTGGGGCCGCGGTCTGCCGGCGGGGTTCGGTGTTCTGGGTGGCCTCCTGCTTGGCGCAGCGCTGCTCCTGCCCGTCTTGCTCGGCCTTATCCTGCTTGCCTTGCAGCGCGCCTCGAAACAGGCGCTGACAGTCTGGTTCTGGGCGGATACGCGCCAGCAGCTCCCGGGCCTGGCGCTCGCGCTCATGGCGCTGCTGCTTGCGCTGTCGGCGAATATCGGTGTCGGAACCATGGTATCGAGCTTCCGGGCGACCTTTGTCGGATGGCTCGACCAGCGGCTCGCTGCCGAGCTTTACGTGACGGCGCGGAGCGAAGACGAGGCGGCAAGGCTGCGAATGTGGCTTCCGCAGCACGTCGATGCCATTCTTCCGATCTGGAATGTGGACGGCGAGGTTCTCGGCCAGCGCGTGCAGATATATGGCGTCGCCAACGACAGGACCTATCGCGATCACTGGCCGCTTCTCGACGGCACGCCGGATGTTTGGGATCGCGTCGCTCAAGGGAGCGGGGTCTTGATCAACGAGCAGCTTTGGCGACGCGAGCGGCTGGCGATCGGCGATACAATTTCGCTCGGCGCTGGGTGGAAGACAGAAATTGCCGGCGTGTATTCGGACTACGGGAATCCGATGGGACAGGTGATCGTCGGCATCGATCAGTTGGTGTCGCACCACCCCGATGTGCCGCGCCTTCGATACGGATTGCGGATTGCACCCGACGGTGTCGAACAGGTTCGAGACAGGCTGGTCAGCGAGTTCGGTCTGCCGCCCGGGAATATAGTGGACCAGGCGAGCCTCAAGCGGGCTTCCGTTGCGATTTTCGAGCGGACATTCTCTGTCACGGCCGCATTGAACATGCTGACGCTCATAGTTGCGGGTCTTGCGATGTTCGCAAGCCTGCTCACCCTGTCAGGCATTCGTCTACCACAGCTCGCTCCGGTTTGGGCGCTGGGGGTGACGAGGCGTAAGCTGGTTCTGCTCGAACTGGCGCGGACCATGGCGCTCTGCGTGATGACGCTGCTCGCGGCATTGCCCGTCGGCCTGGGGCTCGCCTGGGTATTGCTTGCGATCGTCAACGTCGAAGCCTTCGGTTGGCGGCTGCCGATGCAGGTGTTCCCGGCCGACTGGCTGCGGCTCGGCGTGATTGCCTTGGCCGCAGCACTTCTGTCGGTCCTGATTCCGCTCAGCCGTTTGTCAAAGGTTACGCCTTCCGATCTGCTCAAGGTATTCGCCAATGAACGCTAAATCGATGCTCGCAGCCGCTTTGGGCCTGGTCTTCCTCTTCTCGACAGCCGGAGAAGCATCACCGCAAGGCTTTGCGGGACTGGGGACGAGCGCCGAGGGCTTCGCCATACCGAAGCCGGGCACTGAGGTTCGATTTCCGGCCGATCATGGACCTCACCCGGATTTTCGGATCGAGTGGTGGTATGTGACGGCCAATCTCAAAGGGGCGGACGGGAAGGCTTACGGCGCGCAATGGACGCTCTTCCGTTCGGCGATGGCGCCGGGCGAGAAATCCGGCTGGGCAAGTCCGCAGGTATGGCTGGCGCACGCGGCGATAACCACATCAGAGGCGCAGCATGTGGCGGAGCGGCTTGCCCGCGGCGGCATCGGACAGGCGGGTGTGACGACGACTCCATTTGCGGCATGGATCGACAATTGGCACATGAAGAACATCGGCGGCCCGCGCCCCGGCGACGACGAGCTCTCCAACCTTGAGATCAGCGCGACCGGGAAGGATTTCGGGTACAGCCTGAAACTCCAGGCCAGCGAACCGCCTGTCTTGCAAGGCGAGAACGGCTATTCCGTCAAGTCCGCGGCAGGGCAGGCGAGCTTTTACTATTCGCAACCCTTCTACAAGGTGAGCGGAAGGCTGGCGCTACCCAAGGGGAGTGTCGAAGTCACGGGTCTGGCCTGGCTGGATCACGAATGGTCTTCACAGCCTCTTTCCGCCGAGCAGACCGGGTGGGACTGGTTTTCGCTTCATCTCGATACGGGCGAAAAGATAATGGGCTTCCGGCTTCGCGACCAAGGACCGGGCTATACGTCGGGGACCTGGATATCGAAGGACGGCCGGCCCACGCCGCTGAAGCCTACCGCCCTGAAGGTCACACCATTGGCAACAGCAAAGGTCACCGACCGAGACATTCCCATCAAATGGCGGGTGGAGATTCCCGAACACGGCTTTTCGGTCACGACGACGCCGCTTAATCCATCAGCGTGGATGGCGACCAGGACACCTTACTGGGAGGGGCCGATTACGTTCGAAGGCACGACGGGCGGCCGGGGCTACCTAGAAATGACTGGTTATTAGAGAGACTTTCTAACCGGCCGCACGCGCCGGGACGTGGGTGTCTGCCGTTCGCCGTCCGTGAATCTCATTCATAATTTGTGCGAGCCGGTGAGCCTCCCGCTCGTCGAGTCCCTCCAGGATCTGTCCGCCGAACGATGCGGGCGATTCCGCAGCGTGATCCCAGACGATCCACCGATCCATTGGATCGCAGATCACGTCGAATTGAGGCATTGCATTCGTCATTCACATCAGCCTTCGGTCACTCCCTTCGGAATAGGGTCACAACCGTTAACAGGCGCTTTCCGAACCACGCGACTGTATGTCCCTTAGTTTTTATAGGAATGATCGGATAACCGAGAAAGTACCAGGCGAGCGCAGTGCCTAGTCCGGTTGTTACCGGAGCCGCCTTGTCGCCGGTGACGATCCAGGCGAAAAGGGCAGCTGCCACGGCAATGATGACGAGGTCAATTCGCCTCGGCCGGCGGCGGTTGGGATCTGATTGCTCTCGCATGATTCACAACTTACCGTCGAATTTTTTGGAGTAAAACTCAAGTGAACGGCTTGGTTTACGAATTTCCCTCTCCGACGGGGCGCCATTCCATTTCGAAACGCGGCAGTCATCTTGCTTGTTGAACTGCCAGCCGGTAAACCGGCGCGAAGTGGTCAAAAGCCACTGCTCGCTGTATCGGGGATCCATGTCCGGCATCAGAAAGACCATCGTAGTTGCCGTGTCTGAAAACGGCATCATAGGGCGCGACGGCGACATGCCATGGCGGCTTTCGACTGATCTCAAGCGTTTCAAGGCAATAACGTTTGGGAAGCCGCTGGTTATCGGACGCAAGACCTATCAAAGTCTCGGCGGCAAACCATTGCCTGGGCGTCCTCATGTCGTGATCTCCCGGAGTGCGACGATCGAGCACCCGGACGTGACGATGGCCCACTCCCTTTCCGAGGCAATCGACATTGCCGAAAGGCTGGCACGCGAGTCCGGCCAGACCGAAATCATCATCGGCGGCGGCGGCGAAATCTATGCGCAGGCAATGGAACTCACGGATCGCATGTGCGTGACGCATGTGCAAACGCATGTGGCAGGTGATACCTCTTTCCCCTCGATAGACCCCGCCGTCTGGACGGTGGTTGAAACACTCGAGGTGCCCGCCGGGGAAAAGGACAATTATCCGACGCGCTTTGTCGTCTATGAGCGCCGCAGGTCCTAAAAACAAAATATTTATCAATAATCATCGCCAAGTTCTTCACGCCGCGTTGAAAGCGGCGGCGCCGACACCTATAACGGTCACAATCGCTCAAGCCCGCTGCCCCCGCGGGCAAAATGATCGAGAGTCAACGAATAAGAGGTTTTGATGCCCTGGAGTAATCAGAATGGCGGCGGCGGCCCATGGGGCGGCGGCGGCGGTAATCAGGGACCATGGGGGCAGGGGCCGAACCGTCCGCGCGGCGGTGGCAGGGGTGGCCCACCCGATCTTGAAGACATCATTCGGCGTGGCCAAGATCAGCTGCGCAATATTGTCCCCGGCGGGTTCAATGGCGGCGTGGCGGTGATCATCGCCGCGATCCTGGTGATCTTCTGGCTTTTCCAATGCATCTATATCGTCCAGCCGGATGAGCGTGGGGTCGAGCTTCGCTTCGGTCAGCCGAAGGAAGAAATTTCGACCCCGGGCCTGCATTTCCACCTCTGGCCGATGGAAACGGTCGAGTTCGTCAAGGTGACGGTGCAGCAGCAGAATATCGGCGCGACATCCGCTTCGTCTTCTTCCGGCCTCATGTTGTCCGGCGACCAGAACATCCTGAACGTTCAGTTCTCGGTTTTCTTTACCGTCGTCGACCCCAAGGCCTATCTTTTCAACGTTGAAAATCCGGCCGAAACGCTGCAGCAGGTCGCTGAAAGCGCCATGCGCGAAATCATCGGCCGTC
Source organism: Rhizobium sp. SVR5-2C (assembly GCF_056755115.1). Lineage (NCBI taxonomy): Bacteria > Pseudomonadati > Pseudomonadota > Alphaproteobacteria > Hyphomicrobiales > Rhizobiaceae > Rhizobium > Rhizobium sp. SVR5-2C. Next base: position 14,321 of record NZ_JBNDHT010000008.1, read on the forward strand.
GTCCGGCGCAGGATGCATTCCGCAACAACCGTCAGCCGATTGAGACCGAGGTCGCTGCCATCGTCCAGAATACGATGGACCGCTACAAGGCGGGCATTGCCGTGACGGCAGTCACCATTCAGGACGTGGCACCGCCGCGCGATGTCGCCGACGCCTTCGAAGAAGTGCAGCGTGCCGAACAGGACAAGCAGCGTCTGGTCGAAGAAGCGAACCAGTATGCCAACCAGAAGCTCGGTCAGGCGCGCGGTGACGCCGCCCAGATCCGCGAAGCGGCGGCTGCCTACAAGGACCGTGTCGTCAAGGAAGCGGACGGTGAGGCCCAGCGGTTCTTGGCCATCAACGAAGAGTATACAAAGGCTCCCGACGTGACCCGCAAGCGGCTGTTCCTCGAAACCATGGAGCAGGTGCTGAAGAATTCCAAGAAGGTCGTGATCGACGAGAAGCAGGGGGTTGTTCCGTACCTGCCGCTCAACGAACTCGGCAAACCGGCACAGCAGGGAGGTTGAACCATGCCATCGAACAGACTTCCCTTGATTATCATTCTGCTCGCCGTTGTGCTGCTGATCGCTTATTCCTCGGTCTTCGTGGTCAATGCACGCGAGCAGGCAATCGTCGTCCGCTTCGGACAGATCCAGTCGGTAAAGACCGAGCCTGGCATCTACTTCAAGCTGCCCTTCGCGTTCATGGATGCCGATCGCGTTCAGCTCGTCGAAAAGCAGGCGATGCGTTTCGACCTCGACAATATCCGCGTCCAGGTTCGCGGCGGGTCGACTTTCGACGTCGATGCCTTCGTGATCTACAACATCAAGGACCTGCGCAAATTCCGCGAGACCGTCTCGGGCGACCGCGAGGCTGCCGAAGCGCGTCTTCGGACCCAGCTCGACTCGTCGCTGCGCCGGGTCTACGGTCTGCGTGATTTCGATGCGGCTCTTTCGGAAGAGCGCGTGGCGATGATGCTTGAAGTGCGGGATGACCTGCATTCAGATGCCGAAAATCTCGGGATCAACATCCAGGACGTGCGTATCCGCAGGACCGACCTGACCCAGCAGGTGGCGCCGCAGACTTATGGACGCATGCGTGCAGAACGTCTGGCGGAGGCCGAGCTGCTTCGGGCACAAGGCACCGAAGAAGGCCAGCGCCGCCGTGCCATCGCCGACCGTCAGGTCGTCGAAATTACCGCGGAAGCCCAGCGCGATGCTGAAATTCTCCGCGGTCAGGGCGACGCGGAGCGGAACCGCATCTTCGCAGCAGCCTTCAGCAAGGACCCGTCGTTCTTCGAGTTCTACCGCTCGATGGCGGCCTATTCGTCTGCCCTGTCTTCTCAGGATACGACGCTGGTGCTGTCGCCCAATATGGAATTCTTCCGTTACTTCGACAATGCCCAAGGTAGGACACCTCCGGCTGCGCCGCCCGCGCCGACACTTGCGGCTCCGACAAACTGACGCACTCCGGATGCAGGATTTCCTGACCGGAATCGCGTTTCTTCTCATCATCGAGGGGCTGGTCTACGCACTGGCCCCTCGTTTTCTTGTCGACATGGCCCGGCTGCTTCCGTCGATACCAGAGCGCCAGCTTCGCGTCTTCGGACTTGCCGCCATTGCGCTGGGCGTCGTGCTCGTCTGGCTCGTTAGAGGCTGACGCAGAATGCGCGGGAATTCGCGAAAAGGTGATTTCACCCTCCATCATTCCGCCCTATGTTGGTGGTGAGACTGCAGCTTTGACCTAAAAGAGGAAGCTTGATGGCCCCCACGACACGCCCGACCTTCAGACGATCACTCGCTCTCCTGGCCGGGGTTGCCCTTCTGACTAGCATTGGTCTTGGTGGCGCCGCGGAAGCGCAGAACACGCCGCCGACGAACGGTCCGGCTTCGGTCGCTGATCTGGCTCAGGGGCTTCTCGATGCGGTGGTGAACATTTCCACGTCGCAGAACGTCAAGGATGACGAGGGCGTTGGTCCCGCGCCACGCGCCCCGGATGGTTCTCCATTTCAGGAATTCTTCAACGACTTCTTCAACAAGCAGCAGGGCGGCAAAGGGGCCAATCACAATGTCAGCTCGCTGGGTTCCGGTTTCGTAATCGATCCCTCGGGTTACATCGTCACCAACAACCACGTGATCGAGGGCGCGGACGATATCGAGGTCAATTTCGCCAATGGTACCAAGTTGAAGGCGAAACTGATCGGAACCGATACGAAGACCGATCTTTCGGTGCTGAAGGTTGAGCCGAAAGCGCCGCTGACTGCCGTCAAATTCGGTGATTCCAGCGTCATGCGCATCGGCGACTGGGTGATGGCGATCGGCAATCCGTTCGGCTTCGGCGGTTCGGTGACCGTCGGCGTCATTTCCGGCCGCGGCCGCAACATCAACGCCGGTCCTTACGACAACTTCATCCAGACGGATGCGGCCATCAACAAGGGCAATTCGGGCGGTCCGCTCTTCAACATGAAGGGCGAGGTGATCGGCATCAATACGGCGATCATTTCGCCCAGCGGCGGCTCGATCGGCATTGGTTTCTCGGTGCCGTCGGAACTTGCCGCAGGCGTGGTCGGTCAGCTTCGTGAGTTCGGAGAAACGCGCCGCGGTTGGCTCGGCGTGCGCATCCAGCCGGTAACCGATGATGTGGCCGACAGCCTGGGCCTCGATACCGCCAAGGGAGCGCTCGTCGCCGGCGTCATCAAGGGCGGCCCGGTCGATAATGGTTCGATCAAGGCCGGCGATGTCATTCTGAAATTCGACGGCAAGCCCGTCAACGAGATGCGTGACCTGCCGCGCGTCGTGGCGGAAAGCCCGGTCGGCAAGGAAGTGGACGTCGTCGTCTTGCGCGATGGCAAGGAGCAGACTGTCAAGGTGACGCTCGGTCGTCTGGAAGACAGCGACGAGGCTGCCGCCGCCGACGCCGATGCCGACGGCTCTCCGGATGGGGTGATCAACCCGGATCCGGACGAGAACCAGGATATGGATGAGCCGGATTCGGGTCAGGCGCCGCCGGCGCCCAATGGCAATGGCCAGACGGATCAGCAGGGGCAGGTGACGCCGGATGCCAAGACGCCGAAGAATGTGCTCGGGCTTTCCCTTTCCCTGCTCAGCCCCGAAATCCGCAAGACGTTCGGCATTGCGGAAAGTGTCGACGGAGTAGTGGTCACCGAGGTGGCTCCAGGCTCGGCGGCTGCCGAGAAGGGCCTCAAGGCTGGCGACGTGATCGTCGAGGTCGCCCAGGAATTCATGAAGTCGCCGGATGCGGTGGCCGCGAAAGTGCAGTCGCTGAAGAAGGAAGGCCGTCGCAACGCCCAACTGATGATCGCCTCGGCCAATGGCGATCTGCGGTTTATCGCCGTCCCGATGGAATAGCCCGTTTGGGGCCGTCTCGCGGGCGGCCTCGCTTTATGGTTTGACGAAATCCGTCTTCCGATAACCCTGGATATAAAGCAGTGCGGTGAGGTCGCCGTGATTGATGCGCATCTTCGCTTCGGCCGCGACGGCGGGCTTGGCGTGGAGAGCGACACCGGAGCCGGCGAGGTGAAGCATGCCTAGGTCGTTGGCACCGTCGCCGACGGCGATCGCCTCTTCGGTGGAGATGCCGAGCTTGGCGGAGATGTCGATGAGAGCGTCCACCTTCGCCTGTTTGCCGAGGATAGGCTCGGCGACGAAACCGGCGAGCCTGCCGCCTTCTGCGAGGAGGACGTTGGCGCGATTTTCATCGAAGCCGAGCGTCGCGGCGATCCGGCTGGTGAAGACCGTGAAGCCGCCGGAGACGAGGGCGCTATAATAGCCCTTCGATTTCATCGTTGCGATTAGCTCGGGACCGCCAGGCGTCAGCGTAATGCGCTTGGCGATGACCTCATCGATGACCGAGACCGGCAGGCCCTTCAGCAGCGCCACGCGTTCCCGAAGTGCAGGTTCGAAGGCAATCTCGCCGTTCATCGCGCGTGCGGTGATTGCGGCGACCTTGTCCTTCAGGCCAACTTCGGCGGCAAGCTCGTCAATGCATTCCTGCCCGATCATCGTCGAATCCATATCGGCGATCAGCAACTTCTTGCGGCGCGTTTCGGCCTCCTGGACCACGAGATCGATCGGGGCACCGGCGATGACGGCGAGAATGTTCGCCTCGACCGCCTCAGCGTCCGTATCGTCACGAAGGGCGATATCGCAGGCGATGCCGTCCGCCAGCCAATAGAGCCCCGGTGCCTTCACGCTTTCGGCAGCCTGTTCGGCGAGTGCCGGGGTAAGAACGGGATTTGACGGATTGGCGACAAGCGTGGCAACGAGAGCCATATGGAAAACCTTTTGAGCGCAACAAGTGCAATCCTGATAACCGGGCCCACCGCCAGCGGCAAGTCCGCGCTTGCTGTTGAACTGGCGAAACGCCATGGCGGGGCGGTTGTCAACGCCGATAGCATGCAGGTCTACGACACGCTCCGCATTCTGACGGCGCGGCCGTCCGAGGAGGAGATGGAGGGCGTGCCGCATCATCTTTACGGGCATGTGCCCGCAGGAGAAGCCTACTCCACAGGCGCTTGGCTGCGAGACGTTACGGCGTTGCTGCCCGAGCTGTGCGCCAAGGGGCAGTTGCCGGTTTTCGTCGGCGGCACGGGACTTTACTTCAAGGCTTTGACAGGCGGTCTGTCGGATATGCCGGCAATACCGGATGATATTCGCAATCGCCTGCGGGCGCGCTTGCTGGATGAAGGCGCGGAAGTGCTGCACTCCGAACTCGCCCAAGTCGATCCTGCGGCTGCCGGTGGTCTCAGCGTACAGGACGGGCAACGCATCGTCCGTGCTTTGGAGGTCGTGGCGGCAACGGGGCAGTCGATCTTGCGCTTTCAAGGGCAGGCGGGGCCGATGCTCGTCGATCCGGCGACCGTCGAAAAGATCATTGTTCTGCCGGAGCGAACTGTGCTCCACCAGCGCATCAACGGACGCTTCGAGAAGATGCTGGAGCAGGGAGCGGAAGATGAAGTCAGAGAGCTGCTGGCGCTCGGCTTGCCGCCGGAAATGCCGGTCATGAAGGCGATCGGCGTTTCGCAGATCGCAGCCATGCTAAGGGGCGAGATGGCGCGGGGCGAAGTGATCGAAAAGAGCGCGGCCGCCACGCGGCAATATGCCAAGCGTCAGATGACATGGTTCCGCAATCAGATGGACGAGAGCTGGAAGCGGCTGACATAACCGCGGCTCAATCCTTATCGTAGAGGCTGCTCAGCGGCTTCTTGAGAATGCTCTCGCGAAGTGATCTGCCGGGCTCGCGGCGCGGAGCTGCAGCGCTATCTGGCGAAAACGCTGGTCTTTGGGCCGCTGCCTCGTCGCGGCGCATCTCGCGGCGTAGAGCTTCCAGACGGCTGTCAATCGAGGTCGACGGCGGAGCCGCGGGCGCTGGCTCCCGTGGCGTATAGCTGCGTGGCAGCATGTCCGGTCTATAGGATTCAGAAGGCGCGAGCGGCGGTGCGGAGATTGGCGCAGGATAGAGGGTGTCCTCCGGTGGCTCTTCATCGTCGAACAGCATGTCGCTCTGGGCGGCATTATAACTTTGCTGGAACGACGAAATATCCGGCCCGCCGCTGACGGCCCGCATGCGCGTCACGATCTTGCGTAGATCGACGGAATCGGGATCTTCGTCGGATTGTTTGACGTTCGCTCCATTCGCCTTCGGCAGCAGATGCTGGTCGACGCGCGAAAAGCGCATACGCATCGGAACCTTGATCGCCTCGCCGAAGGCGATCGCTTCGCCATTGCCGATTGAGGAAATGAAGCTCGTCGTCGAGATCGACGAGTTCGGAATTGCCGAGCGGATGATCTCCTGGTCGCTTTCGTTGGCGAGGCGCATCGCAAACAGCGTCGAACACTGGGAGAGGATCGTCTGATCGAGTTCGCCGGGACGCTGCGTGACTATGCCAAGAGAGACGCCATATTTACGGCCCTCCTTGGCGATGCGGGCGATAGCCTGGCGCGTCGGGATGAAACCAAGATTCGGGTCGGCTGGAACATAGCGGTGGGCTTCCTCGCAGACGACGAGCATATGGATGGCGCCGTCGCTCCAGAGGCCGATTTCGAAAGCCATCCGGCAAAGAACAGACGCGACGGAGTTCACCACTTCCGATGGGATGCCGGATAGCTGGAACGTACAGATCGGCCGGTTATCGCCGGGAATGCGGAAGATCTGCGCTACGGTCTCCATGATCGTGTCGCTGATCGTATTGTTGGAGAACATGAAATGGTAGCGCGGATCGTTGATGGCAGCGATGATGCGCATCTTCAACGAGCGCAGGAACGGTTTTTCGGCGCGTCCTTCGAGGCGGCCGATGCGCTCGTCGATCAGCGCCAGCAGATCGGCCATGCGGTATGGAACCGGCGTGTCAGCGGTGATCGAGCTCTTTTCCGTTTGGCGGCGGACAAGCGAACTGTCGCTCCCGCGAAAGGCGCGCTTGGCCTCCGGCATGATGTCGCGGAGCATGTCGAGTTCTTCCGGCACCGGTGTCCGACCGCGGAAAACGACTTCCGCGAATTCTTCAAGGCGCATCAGCCAGAAGGGCAGGTCGAGCGTGTCCGTATCGATCACGACCGAATGCTTCGGGAAGGCGGCGGCGAATTCGTTGTGCGGATCGAGGATCAGAACCCGAAGCTTTGGATCGGCTTCGATCGCCTTGTGCAAAAGCAGCGAGACCGCCGTGGACTTGCCGACGCCGGTGGAGCCGACGATGGCGAAGTGCCTGGAGAGCATCGAGGGGATATGGATCGCCGCGTCGATGCTTTCGTCCTGGGTCAGCTTGCCGATGACCGCCGTCGTTCCGCTGCCTGCGTCGTAGATGCGCATCAGGTCGGCGGCGCGGATGCGGTGGGCGATCGCCCCGAGATATGGATACTGGGAGATGCCGGTCGAGAATTCCTCTCGGCCGTCGTCCTCGACGCGGACCTCGCCGAGCAGTTCGGTCTCGATCTTGAAATAGTTGTCCTGCCCTTCGCCCCAGGAGTGCTCGCCGGTATTCATGGCATAGGCGAGCGCAACGACCCGGTTCCTGCCGACGCTGATCGAGATCAGGCGGCCGACGGACCAGAGTTCGGTGAGATCGGTGCCTCCGGCCTCTGCGGTGGCGGCGATGGTTGCGCGGGAGCCGCTGCATGCGACGACTCGACCGAGGAAGCGATTCCCGGGCGTTAGATTGTCGCGGCGTTCATGCTCGCGGTCATTCCCTGTCGTCTGCAAGTCGTTGTCGGGCAACGGCCTACTCCCTGCGTTAGCAGGTCATCATATGATCCATCCTTTAACAAAATCCTTCCGCCCATTGTTTTTAATGGGATAGTCAGCTCCTACGCCTCTCGGACTACATCGATTTTTTGTTTCAGAAAGCGTTGACGCTGCGCAATTTTCTGTCTATCACTTGCCCCCATGAAAATCGCAACAGGTCTTATTGTGGTGGGAAAGCGCATGGGCAGGATGGTGTAACCATCCGGCGATAGCCACCCATGCGCTAGACGATAGGCTCCTTCGGGGCCTTTTTTTATGCCTGAAAATCAGGCTTCCGGACCATAAATCTCAATCCTAGTAGTCAAAGCGGAATAGCAACATGACGGGCACGGACACCAAGAAGGCAGACAATCAGATGACAGGTGCGGAGATCGTTCTCCAGGCGCTGAAGGATAACGGCGTCGAGCACCTCTTCGGCTATCCGGGCGGTGCTGTGCTGCCGATCTATGACGAGATTTTCCAGCAGGACGAGATCAAGCATATCCTCGTGCGCCACGAGCAGGGCGCCGGGCATGCGGCCGAAGGTTACGCCCGCTCGACCGGCAAGGTCGGCGTCATGCTGGTCACCTCGGGTCCGGGTGCCACGAATGCCGTCACGCCGCTGCAGGACGCACTGATGGACTCGATCCCACTCGTCTGCCTGACCGGCCAGGTTCCGACGTCGCTCATCGGTTCGGACGCGTTCCAGGAGTGTGATACGGTCGGCATCACGCGCCCCTGCACCAAGCACAACTGGCTGGTCAAGGACGTCAACGAACTCGCATCCGTCATTCATGAAGCCTTCCGTATCGCCCAGTCCGGCCGTCCTGGCCCCGTCGTCGTCGACATCCCGAAGGATATCCAGTTTGCCACCGGCACCTATACGCCGCCCGCCGATCATTCGATCCAGAAAAGCTATCAGCCGAAGGTTCAGGGCGACCTCAACCAGATTCATGCGGCAATCGAGCTGATGGCGAATGCGCGCCGTCCGGTCATCTATTCCGGCGGCGGCGTCGTCAATTCGGGTCCGGAAGCCTGCAAGCTGCTGCGCGAGCTGGTGGAACTGACCGACTTCCCGATCACCTCCACACTGATGGGCCTCGGCGCCTATCCGGCGTCGGGCAAGAACTGGCTGAAGATGCTCGGCATGCATGGCTCCTACGAAGCCAACATGGCGATGCACGATTGCGACGTCATGGTCTGCATTGGCGCACGCTTCGATGACCGCATCACCGGCCGCATCAATGCCTTCTCGCCGAATTCCAAGAAGATCCACATCGACATCGACCCGTCATCGATCAACAAGAACGTTCGCGTCGACATCCCGATCCGCGGGGACGTCGCCTTCGTGCTGGAAGACATGGTCCGCTTGTGGCGTGCGCTGCCGAAAAAGCCGGAGAAGGGCCGTCTCGACGACTGGTGGGCGAATGTTGCGCGCTGGCGTGCGCGCAACTCGTTCGCCTACACGAAAAGCAGCGACGTCATCATGCCGCAATACGCGCTCGAGCGACTGTACGAACTGACGAAGGACCGCGACACCTACATCACGACGGAAGTCGGCCAGCACCAGATGTGGGCCGCGCAGTTCTTCGGTTTCGAACAGCCGAACCGCTGGATGACCTCGGGAGGCCTCGGCACGATGGGCTATGGTCTGCCGGCAGCCCTCGGCGTCCAGATTGCTCATCCCGAGAGCCTGGTCATCGACATTGCCGGCGACGCATCGATCCAGATGTGCATCCAGGAAATGTCGGCGGCAATCCAGCATGATGCGCCGATCAAGATCTTCATCATGAACAACCAATACATGGGCATGGTTCGCCAGTGGCAGCAGCTGCTCCACGGTAACCGCCTGTCGCACTCCTATACGGAAGCGATGCCGGACTTCGTGAAGCTTGCCGAAGCCTATGGCGCCGTCGGTCTGCGCTGCGAAAAGCCTGGGGATCTCGACGGCGCGATCCAGGAGATGATCGATGTCAAGAAGCCGGTCATTTTCGATTGCCGCGTTGCCAATCTCGCCAACTGCTTCCCGATGATCCCGTCGGGCAAGGCCCACAACGAAATGCTTTTGCCGGATGAGGCCACGGACGAAGCGGTCGCCAACGCGATCGACGCCAAGGGCCGCCAGCTCGTTTGAAATCGAAGGTGAGGAAGCCAAGACAATGAATGCACATCTACAGCCGACAGGCTCCGCCTACTTCATCTCGCCCGAGACGGCAGCCATCGAGAACCATACGCTTTCCATTCTCGTCGCCAACGAGCCGGGCGTCCTTGCCCGTGTGATCGGCCTTTTCTCCGGCCGCGGCTACAACATCGAAAGTCTCACGGTCTCCGAAACCGAACATCAGGCCCATCTGTCTCGCATTACGATCGTGACGCGCGGTACGCCGCATGTCCTCGAACAGATCAAGGCGCAGCTTGAGCGCATTGTGCCGGTGTACCGGGTGGTGGACCTGTCGGTTCGCGCCCGCGAACTCGGGCAGGAGCCTCCGATCGAGAGAGAAGTAGCGCTGGTCAAGGTGGCGGGAAGCGGCGAAGCCCGTGCCGAGACGCTGCGCCTTGCCGATGCTTTCCAAGCCAAAGTGGTCGACGCGACGGTTGAGCACTTCATTCTCGAAATCACCGGCAAGTCCTCGAAGATCGACCAGTTCGTGGCGATCATGAAGCCGCTGGGCCTGATTGAGGTTTGCCGGACCGGCGTTGCCGCGATGAACCGCGGCCCGCAGGGCATGTGAACGGAAGCCTGGCTTGCGTTGACCCTCAGCGTAGCGTCGCGTAGGTTGCGCGGCGCACCGGAGGTGCTCCGACTGGCGGCAGATCGATGTGTTCGGAGCGATCGACTTGATCCTGGCCGGACAGCGTGCCGTGCTCTGAGAAAATCAAAGCATCTCGAGGGCCGATTTCTGCGCAGGCGGCGGGAAGGCGCGGTCGAGGGACGCCCAGTCCTCATCACTGATATCCAGTGAAACGCAATCGCGGTTTTCGGCAGCGCGGTCGGCATTCGACGTCTTCGGAATGGCGATCACGCCATCGCGTTCGAGAAGAAAGGCGAGGGCGACCTGCGCCGGGGTCGCCTGATTGGCCTTGGCGATGCGGATCAGTTCAGGATTGTGCAGGATGCGGCCCTGTTCGATCGGCGAATAGGCCATGACCGGGATATCGTGCTGCTGGCACCACGGCAGGAGATCATATTCGATGCCGCGGCGCGCAAGATTGTAGAGAACCTGATTGGCAGCGACATGTCTGCCGCCGGGAACGGCAAGCAATTCCTCCATGTCGCCGAGGTCGAAATTCGAAACGCCCCAGGCGCGGATCTTTCCGGCATCCTTCAGGTCCTCGAAGGCCTCGACGGTGTCGGCGAGCGGATGTTCGCCGCGCCAATGCAGCAAATAGAGGTCGATCCGGTCGATCCCGAGCCGGACGAGGCTCCGTTCGCAGGCTTCGACCGTGCCCCTGCGGCTGGCATTCCAAGGATAGACCTTGGTGACGATGAACAGGCCGTCTCGCCGGCCTTTGATCGCGCGGCCGACGACGCGCTCGGAGTCGCCTTCGCCGTACATTTCGGCCGTATCGATCAATGTCATGCCGAGATCGATGCCGGCCCTAAGGCTGGCGATTTCCCGCTCGGCTTCCGACGGCCGCTCGCCCATGTTCCAGGTGCCCTGGCCGAGAGCCGGGACTTCGACGCCGTTCGGGAGGGTGATGGTGGGGATCGGGTCGCTTTGCATCGCTGAATCTCTTCCGTTTTCTGCCAAAGATTGAGCAGAGACGTGATCTTTCAAGCAATCCTGTCACGGTGACAATGATTATCTGGCTTAGAGAATAGTCGTCGGCTAGCTGATCATCAAAGATGGCGCGTCGAAGTCGATGACGGTCCCAGGGAGGTTCCATGCCGCTGGAAAGGTTTCTGGCACTCGTTCTCTTTGCTTTCACGACCTCGATCACACCAGGGCCGAACAACATGATGCTCTTTGCATCCGGGGTGAACTTCGGTTTCCGGCGAACGATCCCGCATATGTTGGGAATCGGCGCGGGATTCCTGACGCTTCTTCTCGGCGTCGGTTTCGGGCTCGGCGCCGTGCTGCATACTGCGCCTGCCCTCTACACGGCGCTGAAATTTGCGGGCGGCGCTTATCTCGTTTGGATCGCGTGGAAAATCGCAACCTCGCGGTCGCTGAGCGAAGCCAAGGGAAGCGTCAAGCCGATGTCATTCCTTGCCGCCGCCGCCTTCCAATGGGTGAATCCAAAGGCCTGGGTCATGGCGGTGACGGCGATGGCGACCTATACGAATCCCGACCTCTATCTGTTCAGCGTCCTGCTCGTCGGCCTTGCCTTTGCGGTCGTCAACTTGCCGAGCGTCTCAACCTGGGCGGGCTTCGGTTCCGCGCTTCGCGAGTGGTTATCTGATCCGGTTCGTTTGAAATGGTTCAACATCACCATGGCAGTGCTCTTGGTGCTGAGCCTTTGGCCGATGATGTTGAAATAGCGGAAGGAAAGCGGACCATCCAACGGACGTCCGCCCAAAACCTAGAACCCGCCCGACTGAACGATGATCGTCGGGTCGGCGAAGTTGCGGTAGCCCAGGAGAGGAATGTCGCATCGGGCATCGAACTTGCCGATTGGTGCCGTGCGCGGGCAGTTCTTCGCGGATTTATAGGGATGTCCCGGGATCTGATACTCGCCCTCTTTCAGAATGTGATAATCGCCCGCGCTTGCGCAGGCGGCGAATGCAGTGCTCAAGGCGAATGCAAGGATGACAAGCCTATTCATCGCAGTGCCCCTCCGTGGTTGCGAGATCACCGAGACTATCACGCAGGCCCCGTTGGACCTTGGGAACAAAGGGATTAGCCCAGTTTCTTTACCTAACGGCATATCTCTGCCGTGACGTCGGGTGTGCAGAGCGACGGGTTAGGGCGAGCCTATGGATGGCTTGGCGGAATGCATTGAAGCCCTTAAGATCAATGTGCTGCGGAGGGCTTCACCTTGAACGATCACCATGATCACGACCACGATCATCATCACGACAACCGCTACTCGGATATGCAGGCGCGCGTGAAGGCGCTGGAGACGGTGCTGACGGAGAAGGGGCTGATCGATCCGGCGGCGATCGATGCGATTGTGGAGACCTACGAGACGAAGATCGGCCCGCGGAACGGGGCACATGTGGTGGCCACGGCGTGGAGCGATCCGGAGTTTTCCGAATGGCTGAAGAGAGACGCGACGGCAGCCATCGCCAGTCTCGGCTATACCGGGCGGCAGGGCGAGCACATGCGGGCGGTGTTCAATACACCGGAGACCCATAATCTCGTCGTCTGCACGCTCTGCTCCTGCTATCCGTGGGCCGTTCTCGGCCTGCCGCCGGTCTGGTACAAGGCGCCAGCCTACCGTTCGCGGGCGGTCATCGATCCGCGCGGTGTGCTTGCGGAATTCGGTGTCGAGTTGCCCGAAGGCAAGAAAATCCGGGTGTGGGATTCGACGGCAGAACTCCGCTACCTCGTCATTCCGGAACGTCCGGCGGGCACTGATGGGATGAGCGAGGAGGCGCTCGCAGAGCTCGTCAGCCGCGATGCGATGATCGGGACGGCGATCGTTGGCGCCCCGGGAGCGGCAGCGTGAACGGCCCTCACGATCTCGGCGGGCAGATGGGGTTTGGCCCTGTGGCTCCCGAAAAGAACGAGCCGTATTTTCACGCCGAGTGGGAGAAGCGAGCACTCGGCGTCGTGCTGTCCTGCGGCGCCTTTGGCGCCTGGACGATCGACGAGAGCCGGCATGCGCGCGAGAGCATTCCGCCTGCCGAGTATCTTTCTGCGAGCTACTACGAGATCTGGACGCGAGCGCTCGAAGTGCTTCTGGAGCGTCACGGCTTTGCGACGCAGGAAGAGATCGCTCAAGGCCACAAGCTGAACGACGGTGCCGTGCCGAAGCGTGTGCTGAAGGCCGACATGGTGGCGGGCGTACTGGCGAAAGGCGGCCCCTGCGACCGGCCATCCGAGGCTCCGGCGAAGTTCTCCGCCGGTCAGCAAGTCCGCACCAAGAATTTCAATCCCGAGACGCATACGCGGCTGCCGCGCTATGCCCGGGCAAAGACCGGTACAATCGAGGCGGTGCAAGGGTCGTTCGTGTTCCCGGACGACAACGCGCATGGAAAGGGTGAAAACCCGCAATGGGTCTACACCGTCGTCTTCGACGGCGGCGAGATCTGGGGTGAGGGTGCCGATCCGTCGCTGACGGTGTCCATCGACGCATGGGAGAGCTATCTTGAGCCTGTGTGAAACGGTATCGCCGTTGACCCAATCACCGCAGCTGCCGAAATCCAGTGATGGCGAGCCGGTCTTTCCCGAGCCATGGGCGGCCGAGGCTTTTGCTATGACGGTGCATCTGCATGAGCGGGGGCTTTTCGCGTGGAGCGAATGGGCGGAGACGCTTTCGAACGAATTGCATAAGCCCGGACGGGCGGTCGATGGCAGCGACTATTTCGACTGCTGGGTTGCAGCCCTTTTTTCGCTCCTCGTCAGCAAGGGCATTGCCGATGCCGGCACCGTCCTTTCGCTGCAGGAAAGCTGGCAGCGTGCGGCCGAAGCGACGCCCCACGGAAAGCCGATCGAGCTGTCGAACGATCCGCTGCGCTGAGCATCACGACGGCAACTGCTTGTAGCACTCCTCGGCAACCTGCCGCAGCATGTCGCGCGAAATCTCGCCGGTGACGGCATAGCCGAGCTCGCCGTCAATCCAGTAGAAAGTCTCGACGCTGTCGGCGGAGGCGAAGCGGAAGCTCGTCGTCCTATTTTCCTTGTTGCGGCCGACAAGCACGGTTAGGCGTTCCCCTGCCTGGTTCTCATACATGAACATCGCGCCCGGCTTTCCATCCACCGGCAGCAGGCGGCCACCGACGAGCTTGAAGCCGAGCGACTGCAGGTCCGGCACCTTCAGGTTCGGGATCGAAAGCCGTTTCCCGAGCCAGGTCGCCAAATGCGCTTCCTCATTGGCGAAGACTTCGACCGGGTGGCGGACCTCGCCTGCATAGACCAGAAAGGCGTTCTGCGCCTCTTTCGGGAGCGTCTCTGACGACGCGAGTTGAACTTCCGGTCTTTCGAGAAGCGGCGGGCCGTAATGACCGGCAACGGCGCCAAGCGCAAAGAGCACGACGGCGGCCGCGGCAAGTCTTAAACGCCTCAGCCAGTCGGAAGGTCCGTTCTCCGGATCGATCAGCAGGATATCGCTTTCCTTGGATCTTTCGTACGGCGCGAACATCGACCGGATTTCGGCGTTCTGCGCTTGCCATGCGGCAACCTTTGCGGCGTCTTCCGGATGGTCCTGCAGCCATGCCTCGATACGGGTGCGGTCGCTGTCGGGCAGCTGCCCGTCGGCATAGGCGTGGAGCTCCGCTTCGGGCACGGTCTGGTTGGGCTCGTTCATTTCGGTCTCCGAAGCGTAATCACATTGTCGGCGGTCATTCTCTGTCCAAGCCGTTGACGGGCGCGCGACAGGCGCGACATCACGGTGCCGATCGGAATGTCGAGGGCAGCCGCGACCTCGCTGTAGGTGTAGCCTTCGATAACGACGAGCATCAGCACGGCGCGGTTTTCTTCCGAAAGGCTGTTCAGCGCGTCCTCCAGCCGCACGCGCTCCAGTGGATCGGCGGGTACCTCCGGCGAGGGCAGCTGTTCGGCACTATCGAGTTCGACCATCATGCTGGGAGGATTCTGGCGGCGCGTGTTGCGATACAGATTGGTCATGATGGTCAGCGCCCAACCGCGCAAGTTCAGGCCGCGCCATTGCGAACGGCGGGCAAGTACTTTCTCGACACAATCCTGCAGCAAGTCCTCGCCATCGGCGTCGGAGCGTGTGAGGCTTCGCGAATAGCGCCGGAGCGAAGGAAGGAGGGCCAGGATCTGGCCCTCGAATGTTTCAGGTGCAGGTGTCTTCACGCCGGTTTACTCAGGGTTTGGCAAGGTCCCAGTTGCCGCCGACGCCATCGCCGGTGATATCGCCCTTCTTGGTATCTTTCACCCAGAAATACAGCGGCATTCCGTCCTTGGCCCATTGCTTCGTACCGTCCTTGCGATCGACGATCGAATATGCACCTTCGGCCTTGGCTCCGCTAGCAGCCATCAGCGGCGGCCAATTCTTGGCGCATTGGTCGTAGCAATTGGAAACGCCCTTGGCGTCCTTCTTGAAGGTATAGAGCGTCATGCCGTTTTCACCGGCAAGTACCTTGCCCTTGGCGGATTCCACGGTCATCACCGGCTCTGCCGCAAATGCAGCCGTTGCCGCAGCAGATGCAACGGCGAATGCGATCACAGATTTTACGAGTTTCATGCGGGTGTCTCCTCACGTTCGACAGGCTTTCTTGCTTGCCGGACATGAGACACGGAAGGCGGCGTTTTTATTCCATGTCGAGCGAGAGATTCTTGAAAAGCAATGATGGATACGGGTGCTGCTGTCAGATTTGCGCCTTTGCCTTGAATCGGAAGTATTTGTCGCCTAGATTGCCGGCGACCAATCATTCCAACAGGATGTGTGCAGCAATGGAGTTCAACCCGATCGCAATGCCAATTCGCCTTGCCACCGGGGAACTTCGTATCCATGCCTGCATCCATCACGCTTTCCAATCTATCGTGGTCCACGCCTGACGGCCGGCCACTTTTCTCAAATCTCGATCTGAGTTTCGGCACAGACCGCACAGGTCTGGTCGGCCGCAACGGCGTTGGCAAGACCACGCTCCTCAAGCTGATTTCCAGCGAACTCCAGCCTCAGTCCGGGGCGATCGCGCTCGGCGGCACGCTGGGCGTGCTGCGCCAGCACGTCCAGGTGGAAGCCGGCGAAACGGTTGCCGATCTCTTCGGTGCGGCCGGAGCCCTGGCCGTTCTCCGCCGGGCCGAGGCTGGCACGGCGACGGTCGAGGAGCTGGCATCGGCGGACTGGACGCTGGAGACACGCATCGCTGCTGCTCTGGATCGCGCCTGCCTCGATGCACAACCGGAGACGAGCCTTGCCGCGCTGTCTGGCGGGCAGCACACGCGGGCCGGGCTTGCCGCGCTCATCTTTGCCGAGCCTGATTTTCTGATACTGGACGAGCCGACCAACAATCTTGATCGTGACGGGCGGTGGGCGGTGATCGATCTGCTCGCAGACTGGCAGAAAGGCGCCATTGTCATCAGCCACGACCGGGAACTGCTCGAAACCGTGGATGCGATCGTTGAGTTGACCACGTTGGGCGCTACCCGTTACGGCGGCAATTGGAGCCAATATCAGGAGCGCAAGGCTCTCGAGCTGGCGGCTACGCAACACGACCTTGCCGATGCCGATAAGCGCCTGGCCGAGGTTGCCCGGAGCGCGCAGGCGACAGCCGAACGGCAGGCACGAAGAGATCGCGCCGGCAGGAAGAAGGCCGCCAGGGGCGACATGCCGCGTATCGTCGCCGGCGGATTGAAGCAGCGCAGCGAGGGCACGAGTGGCGACAATGCGCGGCTTGCCGAACGCCGGCGTGCTCATGCATTGGAAGAGGCAGCCTCGGCGCGCGAGAAGATCGAAGTCCTGCAGCCCTTATCGGTGAAGCTTCCGCCGACCGGACTACCGGCCAACAAGGTCGTCCTGAAGATGGACTCGGTGACCGCGGGTTACCGGTCCGGCCAGCCGATCCTCAGCAATCTGTCCTTCGATATCACGGGGCCGGAGCGCATTGCCGTCACCGGCCCCAACGGCTCGGGCAAGACGACGTTGCTGGCGCTCATCACCGGAGAGTTGAGGCCCTGGACCGGCACGGTCTCAGTGATGACGAGGTTCGCGATGCTTGACCAGCGGGTGAGCGTTCTTGATCCATCGATCTCGATCCGAGACAACTTCCTGCGGATAAACCCGCAAGCGGCGGAAAACGCCTGCCGGGCGGCACTCGCCCGCTTCGTGTTCCGGGCCGATGCGGCGCTCCAGACGGTATCGACGCTTAGTGGCGGCCAGTTGTTGCGTGCGGGACTGGCCTGCGTCCTCGGCGGACCGAACCCGCCTTCGCTGCTGATCCTCGACGAGCCGACAAACCATCTCGACATCGACTCGATCGCTGCCGTGGAGAGCGGGCTGCGTGCCTATGACGGTGCATTGCTGGCCGTCAGCCACGATGAAGTGTTTCTGGACGGGATCGGGATATCGCGCAGGCTGCAATTGCCTTTGCTGCCGCAAGGCATCGAAGGAGGCGAGGCGTCATGACCGGCGCCGACTGCTACGGTCCATTGACCAGCTTGAGAATGAGCTGCTGGATATTGCCGCCTTGACCCATCTCGACGCGGTCGAAATCCCGGCCCTGCTGGCGCTGGTAACCGGACAGCTCGCCGAGGCGCTTCGTGAGCACGGTGCGGATCTTGCGGCAATCAGGATCATCAGCGGCGGTGAGACCGACGCTGTAGGCTTCGATCTCCTTGACCATCTGCTTGATGGTTTCGCCGTGCCACCGCTCATGGGTTTCAACGCCCGCGACGAAGCTTTCCCAGCTCGCCTTTGTTGCAGGCGATAGCTGTCCGGCGGGCTTCGGCAGCGTGTAGCTTATGATCAGCTTCGGCCGCGCCGTCGTCAGCTTGCAGGACCTGTCCGGCTGCGGCTCGTATTTCCTGGTCCAAGTAAGCTTGAAGGTCGTATGGGCGATCGCCCGTCCGATGCCCGCCTTCGGTCCGTGTTCGCCGATCGAGGCGTAAAGCTCGGCGCCGGTGGCTCCGTTGATTGCATAGGGCTTGATCTGTTCGACGGCTTGCCATTCGGCCTTTGCAGCTCCCGGCAGCGAGAGCGCCCCCATCAACAGACAAACCTGAATGCCTTTTCTCACACGAATCCCCTTCGAATGGCCGGGCGACACTAACGGGCGCAAAATCCGCGTTCAAGCGGCCGGAGATCAGCACGTTAACGGGCAACGCCCGCCGCGCGCGCTTTTACGTCTTGCTTCGCGGCTGCGAATCCTGCCAAGTCGCTGCCATGCAATTCGCTCCGCAACAGGATGAAGCCCTGAAGGCCGTTTCGAAATGGCTGAAGGAGGGCAGGTCACCGCTCTTCCGCTTGTTCGGCTATGCCGGGACGGGCAAGACGACGCTTGCCAAGCATTTTGCGGAGAATGTCGATGGCGACGTGCTGTTTGCGGCTTTCACCGGCAAGGCGGCCCAGGTGCTGCGCTCGCGCGGCGCCAGCAATGCCAAGACCATCCATTCGCTGATCTATCGCCCGCGCGGCGAAGAGGCCGTCGAGGACGAAGAAACCGGCAAGACCTCGATCGCCCCGATGTTTGCCATCAACCGGCAGAGCCCCGTTGCCAAGGCAGCGCTGATCATCGTCGACGAATGCTCGATGGTGGATGAGGCGCTCGGCAAGGACCTGATGAGCTTCGGTACCCCGATCCTCGTCCTCGGCGATCCCGGCCAGCTGCCGCCGGTCTCGGGCGGCGGCTACTTCACCAATCAGGAGCCGGATTATCTGCTGACGGACATTCACCGGCAGGCGCGCGACAATCCGATCATCCAGTTGGCGATGCAGGTGCGCGAAGGCAACGAGATCATGCATGGCGACTACGGCACCGCGCAGGTGATTTCGAAGAACGAGGTCAACCAGGCGCTAGTTCTCGATGCCGACCAGGTGCTCGTCGGCACCAACCGCACCCGGCGGCGCTATAACCAGCGCCTGCGCGAGTTGAAGGGCTTCAGCGCGGACTATCCGCAGACGGGCGACAAGCTCGTCTGCCTGCGCAACGATCCTGCCAAGGGGCTGCTCAACGGCTCGCTCTGGCAGGTGATGACATCGTCGAAGGAGACGACGAAACCGGGCATCAACCTGCTCGTGCGACCGGAAGACGACGACATGGATCGCGGCGCGGCCAAGATCAAGCTCCTGAAACAGGCGTTCGAGGATGTCGAAGGCGAAATCCCGTGGAACACGCGAAAGCGCTACGACGAGTTCGACTACGGCTACGCATTGACCGTTCACAAGGCGCAGGGCTCGCAGTGGAACAATGTCGTGCTCTTCGACGAAAGCTGGGCCTTCCGCGATACGCGCGAACGCTGGCTTTACACCGCTATCACGCGTGCGGCGGAAACGCTGACGATCGTGCGGTAACGTTGCCGAACGGCAACCGCCGCCGCCCAAACGTCAGACGTTGACCAGCCCGAGAAGTACCGCCTTGGCGATCGCCTGGAAGCGGTTGTTTGCGCGAAACTTCAGGATGATCGCCGATTCGAGCGCCTGTGCTTCGTCGTGCTTGAGATCGAGCGTGCGGGCGATGCGCTGGGTCGAGAAGCCTTCTGCCATCAGGGAGAGACAACGCATCTCCTCATCCGAAAGGCTGCTGTGGTCCTCGTTGTCGTTCAGCGGCGGCATCTCGCCGTTGGCATCGGCATCGAGCAGGTCGCTGACCTGCTGCAACTGGCGGTGCAGCGTCGACATTTCCGCCGTTAGCTCGCGCTTACGGATACTCAGCGCCTCGCGAAACATCGTTTCGGCTTCGTCCTGCGAGGAAGCGCGGCGCAGTTCCTCCATCAATTCCTGGATGACGGCGACCGGCATGCCGGATTCGCGGCAGAGGTTGATGACGGCCATCCGCATCACATCGTCCTCGCCGTAAACGCGCATCAAGCCGATTCGGTTTGCGGAAAGCAGGCCCTTCTCTTCGTAGAAATGCAGTGTCCTGTGCGTCACCCCGAATGCATTCGCCATCTCGGCGATCGGCACTGGTCCCTCAGGCAAATCCGCAGGCAGAGCGGTAGACGGCAGGAACCGGTATTTCGCCCGGCCCCCCGACGTTTCACCGTTGGCGGCACGTTTGGTACCATCTGGCATGGACCCCCCTGGCATAAAGTTGCACCTCAATGCGGTTTGCCAGTTGCTTCGAAAGCGCTGTGGAGTGGTCGTCCTCAATTACAGTCGTCGAGGAGAAGCAGTACGCGGCGTACTGACTCGATACCTATCGTTCACGGTATGCGCGAACGCTCATTTTTGAAAGTGCTAAAAATAATCGGTTTTAAACGCGATAGCAACGCAGTTGCGATTGCTGGAATCTACGCCATTGGACTGGATTGACTGAAATGCCGGCAAACTCTTCAAACAAAACTGGTAATACTTCCGGTGGTACACCCTTTCGCGCCGGAACGCCGCCTATCAAAGATTCGCATGCAGCCATGAGCGAATCTCGTTGGCCTGAGCAGGTTCATTGGCTTACAAAGCAGCCCACGCATTCCGCATCGAATGGATCACCGACATGCCGACAACGCTTTCCGTCAATCTCAATGCCATCGCCATGCTGCGCAACCGGCGGGATCTGCCATGGCCGAGCGTGGAGGGGTTGGGGCGTATCGCCTTGCAATCGGGCGCCAGCGGGCTGACCGTCCACCCGCGGCCGGACCAGCGGCATATCCGCTTCACCGACCTGGCGGTGATTCGCAACCTGATCGACGATGAATTTCCGGAGGCCGAGTTCAATATCGAAGGCTATCCCACCGAGGAATTCCTGGAGCTCTGCAAAGAGGCGGCACCCGAACAGGTCACGCTCGTGCCCGACGATCCATCGCAGGCGACCTCCGACCACGGTTGGGATTTCCGCAAGCACCAGGCCTTCCTGACGGACGTCGTTGCAAAGCTCAAAAAGAAGGGAACCCGTGTTTCGCTGTTTGCCGATGGCGACGGCGATGCCGAGGCGATGAAGTTCGCCAAGGCAACGGGTGCCGACCGGATCGAGCTTTATACGGGTCCGTATGGCGGCTGCTATGACGCACCGGAGCGCGCTGCGCCCATTCTTGAAGCGCTCGGCAAAACGGCGGATGCGGCGCTTGCCATCGGCCTCGGGGTCAATGCGGGGCACGACCTGACAGTCGCCAACCTGCCGCCGCTCGTGAAGCGCATTCCGAAGCTCGCCGAAGTATCGATCGGCCATGGCCTCACGGCTGATGCGCTGGAATATGGCATGGCGGAAACCGTTCGCCGCTTCTGCCGGGCTTGCGGCCAGAAGATCTGAGATCCACCTCACTTCCCTCATCCCTATGACAAGCACAGGGATGAGGGCGCGCCATCTCATTGCTGGCCTTGTCCGGGTTAGGCGGCGAGTGCCGCCTTATGGGCCACGAAGAAATCCTTCAGCGGCTGCGGCTCCTTGCCGGTCAGCGTCTTGAAGTCTTCCGTGACGATATCGAAGTTGCCGGCACGGATGTTCGCATCGGCTAACACCAGCATGTCGGCAACGAAGTCCGGCAGGCCCGCACTGCGCATGCCGTGGCCGAGTTGCTCGTCGTTGACCGGGATGGCCTCAAGCGGCTTTCCGGCTGCTTCGGCGACGATGTTTGCGATCTCCTTTGCGGCCAGGGACCGCGCGCCGGTCAGCGTATAGGTGACGCTCTCTGTCGAGGCGGATGCGAGTGCTGCTGCTATCGCCCGCGCGCAGTCGTCGCGCGCAATTGTCGAGATCTTGCCATCGCCAGCCGACGTATACCATTTGCCGGCATGCAGGTTATGCGGCATGCCCATCAGGTAGTTGTCGTGATACCAGGCATTGCGGAAGATGGTGTAGGGGATGCCGGTCGCCTTGATGGCGTTCTCGGTGCCAAGGTGATCCGGCGCGAAGGTGACGACCGACCTGTCGGGCGAGGGCATGGATGTGTAGGCGATGTGCTTCACGCCGGCTTTTGCCGCAGCCTCGACGGCCGCCTTGTGCTGCTTGAGGCGCTGGCCGGGGACGGCGAGCGCGTCGGTGCTGATGATCAGCAGGCGATCGACACCCTTGAAGGCGGTTTCGAGGCTTGCCGCATCGTCGAAATCGGCCTTGCGGATGCCCACGCCCCTGGCGGCAAGCGAGGCAAGTTTCGCCGGATCGCGGGTTGCTGCGAGGATGTTGGCGGCGGGAACCTTGTAGGTTTCGAGCAGGTGATGAATGACGCGCTGGCCGAGCTGGCCGGCCGCGCCGGTAACAAGAATTGTTTCGCTCATAGGTCTTCCTCTATGTGGTCTCAAAAAGAGAGCAGCACTAAAATAGGAATTGACCTGGGGCTGTAAAGAAGGCAGTTTTTCCGCTCTAGGTTACCAAAGAGGAACCACCCGACATGAACGGCGCTGTGCGAAATCTGAAGAGCAACCCGGCTCCCGGCATTCGTCGCGAGATCGATCTCGGCGATCTCGATTTCAACAATTGCCCAGTCAGGGACATGATGCAGCAGATCGGCGGCAAGTGGTCGACGCTAATGCTGGAAGCGCTTGCCGCACGCCCTTATCGCTTTGGCGAGTTGCGGCGGAAGATCCCCGATATCTCCCAGAGAATGCTGACGCAGACGCTGCGCGACCTGCAGCGCGAAGGCTACATCGAGCGGGAGGTGTTTCCCACCAAGCCGCCGAGCGTCGAGTATCGTATCACCGAACTCGGCCGCTCGCTTTACGGCACGCTGGCACTGCTCTTGAACTGGGCGGAAGCCAACCATGACGCGGTTCGCGCCGCCCGAGTTCGTTTCGATGCCGCCGAGGGCTGAGATGCGGCTTACTTGCCGCGTCCCTCGGTGAGGAAGAGCAGGAAGGCGAAGGTAGGGAAGCAGAAGCCGATCCACGCTGCCATCGTCCATCCGCCAGTCGCATAGGCCCAGCCGCCGATCGCCGAGCCGAGAGCGCCGCCGGCAAAGAAGGTTGCCATGTAGAGGCCGTTCAGGCGGCTGCGATGGTCGGCGCTGATCGCGAAGATCGCCCGCTGGCCGCAGACGAGGTTGGTCGTTACGCCGAAATCGAGAAGGATTGCGGCGGCCGTCAGGAGGGCAATGGCCAGCGTTGAGCCGTCCGTCGCGAAATGGCCGATCAGGAAAGCTGACATGCCGAGCAGCATGGCGAGCGTCGAGGCGGCTCTCGTCAGGCCGCGATCGGCAAGACGCCCGGCAATCGGCGAAGCGATCGCGCCGGCAGCACCGGCGAGCGCAAAGAGCGCGATGCCGTTCTGGGTGAAACAGAATGTCGGGCTGGCCAGCAGCAGCGGCGTTGTGGTCCAGAACAGGCTGAAGGCGCCGAACATCCCGGCTTGATAGAGCGCGCGGCGCTGAAGGACGCGGGAGGTCGTGGCAAGGTGGAGCATCGAGGCGAGCAGCTTGCCGTAGCCGAGCCTCGTATGCGGCACACGAACCGGCAGGCTTGTATGCAGGATGGCGACCAGCCCGACCATGATAGCCGCGGTGACGTAGTAGACCATGTGCCAGGATGAGGCCTCGGCGATGAAGCTGGCCACGGGGCGGGAAAGCATGATGCCGCAGAGAAGACCGCTCATGACGTTGCCGACGACGCGGCCGCGTATTGCATCCGGCGCCATGTGGGCGGCGAAGGGCACCAAGACCTGGACCGCAACGGAAGACAGGCCGATGCACAGCGAGGCAAAGAGGAACAGGCTTGGCGTCGATGAGAATGCGGCGCCGATGAGCGCTGCGGCCGACGCAAGGGTCAGCACCAGCACGAGGCGGCGGTTTTCAAGGAGGTCGCCGAGCGGTGCGATGAGGAGCAAGCCAAGGCCGTAGCCGATCTGCGTCAGCGTCACGATCAGGCCCGTGGCCGCCGGCGTGAAGCCGAGGTCGGCGCTTATCAAACCTGCCAGCGGCTGACTGTAATAGAGATTGGCGGCGACAAGGCCGCAGGCGGCGGCGAAAAGGAATGTCATCAAAGGCGAGATCGTCCGGGGAACCGCGGTCTCGTTCGTGGCGGTTGAAACGCTCATAAAAAACTCCGGCATGCGAATATGGAGGATCGGTCTAAAAGTCTTTGGTCGCCACCCGCTTTTGCGGCGGTCTCTATGGGGTGAGAAGTTTCATGGCGGCTTGCGCCACGACGTTCATATCTTCCTCGGTGCGGCCGGTCTTGCCCACGACGCGCATGCCCTTGATCAAGCAGAGGAGCGTCCGCGCAGCCGTCGCCGCATCGAGCGTCTTGGGAATCGAGCCATCGGACTGGCCGAGGCGGATGAGGTCCAGCAGCAATTTCTCGTTTGCAGCAAAGGCACCGGCGACCCGCTCTGCAGCCTCCTCATCGAAGATCGCAAGCTCTTTGGCGCTGCTGACGACAAGGCAACCCCGCTTGCCGGATTCTCCGTGGGACGAGATGGCGTAGAAGGTCAGAACTTCACGGACCTTCTCGCGACCGGTCGCCGCCGTTGCCATGCGGGCATCCAGCAAAGCGCGGCGTACGGCGCGGTAGCGGTCGAAGGCGGCTAGGAAAATGCCGTGCTTGTCCTTGAAGGCCTTGTAGACGCTGCCCGAGGCGAGCCCCATTGCGTCCGTCAATTCGCTGATCGAGGCGGCGTGATAGCCGCGCTCGGAAAAGACGCCAAGCGCCTTATCGAGCGCTGCCTCCATGTCGAATTCCCGCGGCCTGCCGCGCGATCGACTCTGCTCGCTGATGGTTGCTGTGGTCATGTTCGTCGGATTAGGAAATGACCGTTTCCAAATCAAGTCAATTTTTTGCGATGCAGCAATCTAGAGATCCAGAACCCAGGTTTGACCGTTTTCCTCCGGGCCGAACATCTTATGTCTCTCTTCGGAAACAAGCCGGAAGCCAGCCTTCACGTAGATGCCGCGAGCAGCCTCCAGTACGTCGTTGGTCCAGAGCGAAAGCTGGCGATATCCCTTCGCCCTGGCAAAGCGGATGCATTCATCGACGAGCAGTTTGCCGAGGCCGAGACCGCGTGCGGCCTTGTCGACATAGAGCAATCGCAGCTTGGCGATCCCATCGCGGCCATTCGTTACGAGCACCGAACCGACATTGATGCCGTCGCGCTCGGCGATCCAGCAATACTCCATCTCCGGGTCGAAATTGGCGAGGAAACGGCCGGCCACTTCGGCGACGAGGCCTTCGAACCGCATGTCCCAGCCGTATTCCTCGGCATAGGCCTTGCCCTGGCTCTGCACGATCCAGCCGATGTCGCCGGGCCGGTGTGCGCGAATGATCGCAGGGTTCGGCCTGCCGTTCGGGTCGAGCAGCGAGCGGATGGTCTGCATGGCGTTGACGACGCGTTGCGGCTCGCCGAGGGCAAGCACGTCGAAGCGTTCGGCAATCTGCGCATTCGAGCGGCGCCCAAGCTCCTGAAATTGCTGATGTCCCTTAACGGTGACTTTGATGATCTGGCTGCGCAGATCGGCAGGATCGGCCTGGGTCTCGATGAGGCCATCCGCACGAAAGCGCTTCAGGATACGGCTGAGATAGGCCGGATCGAGATGAAGGTCGCGGGCGAGCGTCACGGCGCTTATGCCGTCATGCGAGCCGATCTCGAACAGCACCCGTGCATCCGTCAGGGTGAAGGGCGTGTCGAGATAGGCCTTGTTCAGGACACCGAGGAAATTCGTATAGAAACGGCTGAAGTCTCGCGCCGCTTCGATAAGGGCGGAATCGTGCATGACAAAGTCTCCCGATAAGAGACTTTGTCCTCTAATTAATTGACTGAGTCAAGTAATTGCTCAGGCTGCTTCGGTTTCGTCGCTCTGCTCTTCGCCGATCGAAAAATCGACGGCAGCCTTGGCATGGATCGCAGTCGTGTCGAAGCCGGGCAGGGGCAGCTTGTTTGGATCGAGGATCAGGCAGATCTCGGTGCAGCCGAGAATGATGCTGTCTGCGCCCTTGGCGCGCTCGCGTTCGATGATCTCCATCAGCTTCGCCCGTGATCTGTCGAGGACCTTTCCGGAGCACAGCTCGTTGAAGATGATGTCGTGAACGGTGGTGCGGTCAGCGGCCTCCGGGACCATGACGTCGACACCCAGGCGCTTCATGCGACCCGAATAGAAGCCGTGCTCCATCGTGTAGCGCGTTGCGAGGAGCAGGGGACGTTTGCGTCCCGCAACCTTCAACGAGCGTGCGGTCTCATCGATGATGTGGATGAGCGGAACAGAGATCCGTGAAGCCACCTGGTCGGCGATGAGATGCATGGTGTTGGTGCAGATGAGGATGCAGCGGGCGCCGGCAATCTGCAGGCGAAGCGCGGCATCGCCGAGGCGGGCGGCGGCGGCATCCCAATCCCCTGCCTTCTGCATTTCGACGATTTCTTCGAAGTTGACGGAATGCATGACAAGTTCGGCCGAGGCCAGGCCGCCCAGGCGTTCGCGAACCATCTCGTTGACCAGACGATAATAGACCGCCGAGCTTTCAAAGCTCATGCCGCCGATCAGGCCGATTGTCTGCATATTCCTTGCTCCCATCCCCCGGATTCGATTGCCCAAAGCATGCATCAGTCCTTGCGCCGAATGTTTGCATTCTTTGATCGTCTTTATAACCGGGCTCTATGACTTTGTGCATTTTTATCATATCGTGCAAAAAATCAGCGCCAACGTAAACTTTAGCAATGCTTGATGATCGCGACCGAAAGATTCTCGACCTTCTGCAGACGGATGCCGGTATTTCCGTGAGTGTTCTCGCGGAACGGGTTGCGCTTTCGGTTTCTGCCTGCTCGCGGCGTATCCAGCGCCTTGAGGAGAGCGGCCATATCGCCAGGCGCATCGTTGTGCTCAACCGTGAGAAGATGGGCGTGCCGACGACGGTCTTTGCTTTGATCAAGACGGCGCATCATTCCGACGAATGGATCGAGAGCTTCCGCAGGGCGATCAGCGGCATTCCTGAAATCGTCGAAGCCCACCGGCTGACCGGAAATCAGGATTACATCCTGAAGATCGTCCTGCCGCGCGTCGAGCATTACGACATCATCTACAAGCAGATCGTCCGCAAGATCGAACTGTTCGACGTCTCGGCGTCGATCTCCATGGAGCTGTTGAAGGGCGGTACAGCGATCCCGGTCAGCTATGCCGGCTGAGGCGGGCAGCTATTCCGGCCCAGCGGTTGAAAGCCCTTTTACGAAAGCCGACATCTTCCGCAGCGAAATCGCGAAAGGGTAGGTATGTCATGAGCGAATATCGTGTCGTCGTTGTCGGCGGCGGCTTCGGCGGGCTGCAACTCGTCAACGAGCTCAGGGGTGCGGGAGCGAAGATCACCTTGGTCGATCGCCGCAATCACCATCTTTTTCAGCCGCTGCTCTATCAGGTCGCAACGACGATCCTTTCGACCTCCGAAATCGCCTGGCCGATCCGGCAGCTTTACAGCGATCGATCCGATGTGACGACGCTGCTCGGCGAGGTGACTGGGGTCGACACGGCTGCCAAGGTCATTACCTTACGGAATGGCGTGACCTTACCTTACGACACGCTGGTGCTTGCGACCGGCGCAACGCACGCCTATTTCGGACATGACGAATGGGAGCCCGTCGCGCCGGGGCTGAAGACGCTCGAGGACGCAACGACGATCCGCCGTCGCATGCTGCTCGCCTTCGAGCGGGCCGAACTGGAAAGCGATCCGGCCGTCAGGGATGCGCTGCTGACCTTCACGATCGTGGGCGCCGGCCCGACCGGGGTCGAACTGGCAGGCATCATCGCCGAGCTTGCGCATCACATCCTGCCGGAGGAGTTCCGCAACATCGATACGCGCAAGACCAGGGTCGTGTTGGCGGAAGCCGGGCCGCGCGTCTTGCCGAGTTTTGCCGAGGAGCTTTCCGCTTACGCCCAGCATGCGCTGGAAAAACTCGGCGTCGAGGTTCATCTCGGAGAGATGGTGACGAACTGCACGGCTGAAGGCGTGATGATCGGCGAGCGGTTCATCGCCAGCCGGACGATCGTATGGGCCGCCGGCGTCCAGGCGTCGCCCGCCGCGAAGTGGCTTGATGTTCCGGCTGACCGGGCGGGGCGCGTGGTGGTCGAGAAGAACCTGACGGCGCCGGGCTTTCCCGATGTCTTCGTCATCGGCGATACGGCCTCGGTGAAGCGGGAGGATGGCTCGCCGGTACCTGGGATTGCGCCTGCCGCAAAGCAGCAGGGCACCTATGTGGCAAGGGTTATCCGGGCGCGGATTGCGGGGAGAACCATGGCAGCGCCGTTCCGCTACAGCCATCAGGGCAGTCTCGCGACCATCGGCAAGAGTGCGGCGATCATCGATTTCGGCAGCATCAAATTGAAGGGGTGGCTTGCCTGGTGGGTATGGGGCATCGCCCATATCTACTTCCTCATCGGCACGCGGTCGCGCTTCGCCGTCGCCTGGAACTGGCTCTGGATCTTTCTGAGCGGCAAGCACAGCGCCCGGCTGATTACCCAGAAGGAAACCATGCGGGAGGAGAAGTAGAAAAGGCGGCTCCAAGAGCCGCCTTTGCCTGTCGAGATAGAGCGCTTGCTTTAGTCGACGTCATCCTCGGCCTTGTGCCGATGATCTGCTAGCTCTCAATAAATTCGGCGTTTGCAGATGCTCGGGACAGGCCCGAGCATGACTAAAGCGAGTATCATGCTGCCAGTGAGGCGATATCGATGACGAAGCGGTAGCGGACGTCGCTCTTGAGTACGCGCTCGTAGGCTTCGTTGACCTGCTGAATGTTGATCTTCTCGATCTCCGAGACGATGTTGTGCTCGCCGCAGAAGTCCAGCATTTCCTGGGTTTCCTTGATCGAGCCGATCATCGAGCCGGACAGGCTCTTGCGGCCGGGGATCAGGGCGAAGGCGTGAACCGGGATCGGATGTTCCGGGGCGCCAACGATGACCATCGAGCCATTGACCTTGAGCAGGCCGAGGTAGGCATTCCAGTCGATCGCGACGCCGGCCGTGCAGATGATCAGGTCGAAGGTGCCTGCGAGCTTCTCGAAGGTCGAGGCGTCGTTCGTGGCGTAGTATTCCTTGGCGCCGAGCTTCAGGCCGTCTTCCTTCTTCGACAGCGTCTGGGAGAGAACCGTGATATGGGCACCCATGGCGGCGCCGAGCTTCACGCCCATATGGCCGAGACCACCCATGCCGACGATCGCGACCTTCTTGCCCGGGCCGGCATTCCAGTGACGCAGCGGCGAGTAGAGGGTGATACCGGCGCAAAGCAGCGGTGCGGAAGCGTCGAGCGGCAGGTTGTCCGGAATCGACAGGACGTAGCCTTCCTTGACGACGATCGAGTCGGAGTAGCCGCCCTGCGTGGCGGTTTTGCCGTCGACTTCGACGCTGTTGTAGGTCTGGACGAGGCCCGGCATGTAATGCTCGTTGTCGACGTCGCGGGTAGCACAGCCGACGCAGGAATCGACGAAGCAGCCGACGCCGACACGGTCGCCGACCTTGAACTTGGTCACGGCCGAACCGACGGCCGATACGACACCGGCGATTTCATGGCCCGGGACGATCGGATAGACGGCATTCTTCCATTCGTTGCGGACGGTATGAATGTCCGAATGGCAGATGCCGGCGAACTTGATGTCGATGACGACGTCGTCGGGGTTGGGGTCGCGGCGCTCGAAGGTAAAGGGCGTCAGCGGCTTGGATGCGTCAGTAGCGGCATAGCCTCTAGCAATAGGCATGGAAAAATCCTTCTTTTCGCGGGGGTGGAGAGGATGGCGCAGTTATGCCCTACAAGCCGTCGCGGGCGTTAGAGCGATCCTCCAGCCTTTTTGCCCGATCCTGCAAAAGTGAAGGCGCGGGGTATTTGCCAAAGGCTGAATGCATTCTAGATAGGGAGCAGCCGCGCCGCCCGGCCGTCCTTCATCAGAGAGCTATCCGCATGACACTGCCGTTCAACCGATATCAGGAGATCGCATCGATCGCAGCCCGGTTCGCATCCGGCGAGGGCGAGTTCCAGACGGGCATCGAAGGGCTCGGGATTAGCCGTCGCACGACACCGAGCGCGCCATGCCACGGCAGCTATCGCCCGTGTTTTGCGATGGTGGTTCAAGGTGCAAAGAGCGTGCAGCTTGGCACGGACACGATCAACTACGGCCCCGGCTCCTACCTCCTGACGTCGCTCTACCTGCCCGTCGTGTGGAGGGTGGTCGAGGCCAGCCCGGAGGTCCCGCACTTCTGCCTGACCTTTGCCATCAACAGCGAGAAACTGCTTGATCTGCTCAGCCGTGCGAACATCCAGCGGCCGGCAGCGACCACCCCTGGTCAGCGCGGGATCGTCGTGAATGACGCGACGCCGCAGCTTCTCGACGCTGCTGTACGGCTGCTTCGCTTGCTCGATAGTCCGGACGATATCCCGGCGATGGCGCCGCTGATCGAACAGGAAATCCTTTACCGCATCTTGATCGGACCGGCCGGTGATCAGCTGATCAACCTCGCCATGGCCGACAGTCACGGCAACCGGATCGCGCGTGCCATCGGCTGGCTCCGGGAGAACTTTGCAAGGACGCTGCGCATCGAGGACCTCGCCGAGCACGTCAATATGAGCGTCTCGTCCTTCCATCATCACTTCAAGGCGATAACGGCGATGACGCCTGTGCAATACCAGAAGCAGCTTCGCCTGCACGAGGCGCGGCGGCTGATGCTGATCGAGAGACTGGATGCCGGGACCGCCGGTCACCGCGTCGGCTACCAGAGCCCGTCGCAGTTCAGCCGGGAGTACAGCCGTCTCTACGGCCTGTCGCCGGCACGCGATGTCGATGCCGTGCTGAGCGCTGCCGAATAAAACGGCGCGTGTCCTGCGAAAAATTTGTCCTTCGGGTCTCCGTGAGACTATTGACGGGGGAGCGCTTCTGCGCGATAAACCCTCGTGAACCGTACCGTACGGTACGTATGGGGGAGTGCTTATCGTGTTTGCTGAATCGTTGGAGCCCAGCGAATTTTCGCCGCGTCAGAACGCCGTTCTGGAGCAGGCGTTGCAGCTTCTCGTCGATGGCGGGGAGAAAGCCCTGACGACTTCCGGGGTCGCGCGTGCTGCCAACTGCTCCAAGGAAAGCCTCTACAAGTGGTTCGGTGACCGCGACGGTCTTCTTTCGGCCATGATCGCCTATCAGGCCAGCAAGGTGCGCACGTTCGAGCGCGGCGGCGAACGCCTGACGGCTGCGAGCCTGCATGATCATGTTGTAATCTTTGCGCGGGATTTGCTGGACGTGCTGGCCGGAGATGTTTCACTTGCATTGAACCGGCTCGCGATCGGCCAGTCGAACCGCGACGGCTCGAAACTTGGAAGATTGCTCCTGGAGCGCGGCCGCCGGCAGATTGACCGCCGCGCCATGGCGCTGATTGACGCTGGCAAGCGGTCAGGGCTGCTGCGTTTTCATGATGCCGATGAGGCATATCGCACACTTTACGGCCTGATCGTCTCCGATCTGCATGTGCGCATGCTGCTCGGCGAACCGGGCCTCAAGGATACCGCGCAGCAGGCGGAGAGGGCAGTCACCGCCTTCCTTCGGCTTTACGGCACGGACAAGGTTTTGGCGGAAATGCCGGCTCTGAGCTGAGTTCCGCTGTTTCCAATCAACAAGACAAGCAAAGGGAAGGAAAAATCAATGCGCGTCTATTATGATCGTGATGCCGATCTCAATCTCATCAAGTCCAAGAAGGTCGCCGTCATCGGCTACGGTTCGCAGGGCCGCGCGCATGCGCTGAACCTGAAGGACAGCGGCGCCCAGAACGTCGTCATTGCGCTCAAGGCCGGTTCGCCGACCGTCAAGAAGGCCGAAGCTGACGGCTTCAAGGTCATGACCGTTGCCGAAGCCGCCAAGTGGGCCGATCTGATGATGATGGCAACGCCGGACGAACTGCAGGCCGACATCTACAAGTCGGAAATCGCTCCCAACATTCGCGACGGCGCAGCGATCGCTTTCGCGCACGGCCTCAACGTCCACTTCGGCCTCATCGAGCCGAAGGCTTCCGTCGACGTCGTCATGATCGCCCCGAAGGGTCCGGGCCACACGGTTCGCGGCGAATACCAGAAGGGCGGCGGCGTTCCCTGCCTCGTTGCCGTTAACCAGAACCCTTCCGGCAATGCCCTTGAACTTGCTCTCTCCTACGCCTGCGGCGTCGGCGGCGGCCGCTCCGGCATCATCGAGACCAACTTCCGCGAAGAATGCGAAACCGACCTCTTCGGCGAGCAGGTCGTTCTCTGCGGCGGTCTCGTGGAGCTCATCCGCGCTGGCTTCGAAACGCTGGTCGAGGCCGGTTATGCTCCGGAAATGGCCTATTTCGAGTGCCTGCACGAAGTGAAGCTCATCGTCGACCTGATCTACGAAGGCGGCATCGCCAACATGAACTACTCGATCTCGAACACGGCCGAGTGGGGCGAATACGTCACCGGTCCGCGCATCATCACCGAAGAGACCAAAGCCGAGATGAAGCGCGTCCTGAAGGACATCCAGACCGGCAAGTTCACCTCCGAATGGATGCAGGAATACCGTTCGGGCATGGCCCGCTTCAAGGGCATCCGCCGCAACAACGACAGCCACCAGATCGAAGAAGTCGGCGCCAAGCTCCGTGGCATGATGCCGTGGATCGGCAAGAACAAGCTGGTCGACAAGTCGGTCAACTAAGGAGCTTGCCGATCCCCGTTTGTCGCTCTGCACGCCTTTGGCGATGCGGGCATCGGGAAGAACAAGGTGGTCGACAAGTCGGTCAACTAAGGCCTTAACGTCTACTGAATGAGAGGAAGCCGGGCATGTCCCGGCTTCTTTTTTGTGTGATTTTTCGGGATCTAAGGCCGTTTTGGGCCTGTACTGCGGACAAAATGGGCAACGACAAGTTGACGCGGGTGATCAAGCTGATGCATCCTCGCCGGCAAATGACTGGCTTTTGCCTTGAGCGGGGGGCTCAGCGGAGGGACCCGGGCGTACCCACGCCCCATGTGGCAGTCATCGATCGCATGGCATGCAGTACGTTCTGGATTTCCGGGGGATGGGACTGTGAAGCGAAATGCATCGAATTTTCTGACGTTGGCCGCCGTTGCGACACTGCTTGCGGCATTTCCGTCGGTGGCGGCCGACCTGACAATCTCCGCGCCGAACTGGCCTTCGGGACAGGCGACAGCCAACATCCTTAAGGTCGGCATCGAAAAGACCTTCGGGCTGCAGGTGGACGTGCAGGCCATGGGGACGATGACGTCGTTCGTCGGGATGGAGACCGGCAAAGTCGATGTCCAGCCGGAGGTGTGGCGGCCGAATTTCGACGACCTCGTCAAGAAGTACGTGGATGAGAAGGGCGAAGTGACGCTGAGCAAGAGCGTCGCCGCCTGGCAGGGACTGTGCGCGACTGCAGCGGCGGCGAAGACCATCAAGTCGGTCGCCGATCTCACCGATCCCGAAAAGACGAAGGTACTGGATACCGACGGCGATGGCCGGGGCGAGATGTGGATCGGCGCTCCCACCTGGCTTTCGACCGGGATCGAGCGGGTGAGGGCGAACAGCTACGGCTACGCGTCGAACCTGACCCTCGTCGAGGCGGAGGAAGAGGTTGCGATGGCGGCCGTCGATGCGGCCGTGGCGACCGACCGGCCGATGGTGTTCTATTGCTACGCACCGCACCACGTTTTCCAGCTACACGAACTGACCAGGCTCGAGGAGCCTGCGCATGATCCGGCGAAGTGGAAACTGGTCTCCGCGCAAGACCCGCTCTGGATCAGCAAGTCGAGCGCTACCACCGCCTGGGACGCGGCGCACTTCCAGATCGCCTACGCGTCGACTTTTGCGAAGAAGCGTCCCGAGATCGCGCAATTCCTCGATAAGGTAGATTTCTCCTCCGACGAGGTGACAGGGATGAGTTATGCGCTCGGGGTCGAGCGCCAGGCGCCGCTCGACTATGCGAAAAAATGGGTCGAGCAAAATGCCGCGCGCGTCGAGGGGTGGGCAAAACAATGACGGCGATCTCTGGCACCTCACGCCTTGCGACTGCTTCCAGGGCACGGAAATTCGGGTTTGCGCTTCTTGCCGCCGGCCTTTGCCTGGCGTCTGTTGCTGCTCTTGCCCAGACGCAGATTTACGACGCCAGAGCGGGCAAGTGGGTCGACTACGACAAGAAGAAGGCCAGGCAGCTCTATGCCCGCAACAAGCAGTTGCCCGAGGCGTTCCGAAGGCAGCTCGTAACATTCCGCACGGCCGAGGAGCCGGGGACGATCATCATCGACGGCAACCAGCACTTTCTCTATCTGGTGCAGCCGGGAGGACAGGCGATACGCTATGGCATCGGCGTCGGGCGGGAAGGGTTCGGTTGGGCCGGCATCGTGCGGGTCGGTCGAATGGCGGAAAATCCGACCTGGACACCGCCGCCGGAAATGGTGGCGCGCGACCCGAATGCGGCCAAATGGGCAGCCGGGATGCCAGGCGGCCGGCCCGACAATCCGCTCGGTCCCCGTGCGATGTATCTCTACGAAGGCGACAACGACACGATCTACCGCATTCACGGAACGATTGAACCGTGGACGATCGGGCTCGACGTTTCCTCCGGCTGCATCCGGCTGAACAACGACGATGTTGTCGACCTGTACTCACGGGTCTCGGTTGGCGCGAAGGTCATCGTCTTGATGCAAGGGGCGGCGCTCTACAGGGGAATCTGACGACTGGACGGCAAGGCCGGCGAGGGCGCGTTTTGAGGAATGAACGGAGGCGGACGTGTTGGGGGCACCTATGAGCGGGCGTTTGAACTGGACGATGGCATTCATTTCGGTTGCGGCGGCACTTCTTGGTGCCTGCCAATCGTCGTCACCGCCACCGACGGACATGTCGCGAACCAGCTTGCAGACGGCGCCGGCGGATCTGCAACTGATGTGCGCCAATGCTGCCGCAGGTAGCGCCGGTACGACTGGCAGCAAGGTTCTCCCTGTCAGCTCGCGGCAGCTCGACGCGGTCACATATGGCGTCGATCTCGACGCGGGTGGCCGCAAGTTCGCCTGTGTCGTGGACAACAACGGGACGGTACGTTCCATCACTCCAGCGTAAGGCGGTTTTGCGGAGCGGAAAACGCTCCCGGCCCTTGCTATTTGCGAGCCCTCACGAAAAGCCAGCGCGTCGGCTTGTTGTCGTAGCCGCTACCATCGGCTTCGTCGATGCTGATGTTCTGCCAGCCGCCGGCAGACAGCAATCCCGAAAGCCAGGCCGCGGAAGGATAGTTGTAATAGCGGCCGAAGCTGTCATGACCCTCTGCCGTTCCCGCCTTGAAGCTTGCATGGAAGACGCCGCCATCGCTCAGCGCACGGCAGATGCGGGCGAGTGTGGCTGGCAAATCCGCGCGCGGCACGTGCAGCAGGCTGGCCTCGGCCCACACACCGTCGAATTCGCTTTCGGCATCGAGCGTTTCGAAGCGCATGACTTTCACCGGTCTGGCGAGCAGCTTCTCCGCCTGCTTGGCCAGTTCCGCCGAGCCGTCCGTTGGAGTCACGTCGAATCCTTTGGAGAGCATGTAGGCGCTGTCCTGCCCGCCGCCGCAGCCGAGCTCCAAGATCCTGGCGCCGTCGGTGAGGGCCGTGAGAAACGCATCGAGCCTCGCCCTCGGCAGCTTCCGGTTTCGCGAGGCATAAGTCTCGGCGTTTTCGTCGTAGAATGAAGAGGTCATACGTTCTTCTCGAAATATACGACGTGATCGAGGTCCTTGAAGTGTGCGTCCAGTGTCAAGATATCGGCATCGTGAAGCTCTGCGGTCGCATAGATGATAGCATCGGCCATAGCCAGCCTGTGAGCGGCCGAAATCTCCGCTGCGCGCCGGGCGAGCATCGTTTCTAGCGGTACAACGATGCATGTGGTCGTGTAGGCGAAGAAACTATCGACAGCCTCTTCGCCGCGTTCCCGCTCAAGCCATTTTGCGAGTTCGAACTGCACGATCGTCGGAACGATGCATTGGCTTCGATCAGGCATCTCGTCTTGAAGGCGTTTGGCCAACTTGCCGTGAACCAGCCATTCGATCCAGGCGGAGCTATCGACCACACGCATCAAAAGCGATCGTTTCTGTCGCGGTAATTCTCGGGGTTTGCTCCCTTTGCAAGCCCACGAAGATCATTCAATTCTGGGACCGGCATCAGCAGGACGCCCTTGCCTTTGGGGACAAAGACGAATTCCTGCCCCGCCGACCAGTGCTGCCGGTCGCGGACTTCCTTGGGGATGGAAATCTGAAATTTCGCAGATAGTGTTGCCGTCGCCATTCTTACCCGATCCTTATCGATAGAAAAAAGGTAAGAAAATAACGTTAGTCGGTCAAGACCCGCTCGATTTCCAGCGCCTCGCTATTCCTGTCAATGCCGCTTTCGAATACAAGACCTGAAACTTGTCACTGTTACAAGAAAATAGGTCAGCATTCTTGACTTAATTTTTGTTGCGTGATTTGGTCCGCAAACGACAAAAAATTACGAGGAAACTCCCATGTTGAATTGGGACAATATCTTTGCGACCCGTTCGTCGCGCATGCGTGCATCGGAAATCCGTGAGCTTCTGAAGCTTCTCGAGCAGCCGGACATCATATCCTTCGCCGGCGGCATTCCGGATCCGGCGCTGTTTCCCGACAAGGAATTCAAGGCCGCCTATGCCGATATTTTCGAGAGCGCTGCCGTCAACTCGGCGCTGCAATACTCGGTGAGCGAAGGCTACAAGCCGCTCCGCGAATGGCTGGTCAAGCAGATGGCGGCGCTGGGCATCCCCTGCGGCCTCGACAATGTCTTCATCGTTTCTGGCTCACAGCAGGGTCTCGATTATCTCGGCAAGCTTTTCCTGTCGCCGAAAGATACCGCACTCGTAACCTGGCCGACCTATCTCGGAGCGCTGCAGGCCTTCAACGCCTATGAGCCGTCTTACGACCAGTTGACGCCGAACGGCAACCGGACGCCCGAATCCTACCGTGCGACGGCGGCCCAGAATGGCGGCAAGGTGAAGTTCGCCTATCTGTCCGCCGATTTTTCGAATCCGACCGGCGAAACGGTCGATCGCGCAGGCCGCGAAAAAGTTCTGGAGCTTGCAGAAGAACTCGACATCGCTGTTATCGAGGACGCCGCCTACCAGTCGCTGCGCTATGATGGCGAGGCGATCCCGCCGATCCTGGCGCTGGAAATTGCCAAGAAGGGCCATATCAACGATACGCGCACGATCTATTGCGGCAGCTTCTCCAAGACGCTGGCGCCCGGCCTTCGCGTCGGCTTCATTGTCGCCAACGCGCCGGTCATCCGTAAGCTCGTACTTATGAAGCAGGCCGCCGATCTGCATTCCTCGACGATCAACCAGATGGCGATTGCCCAGGTTGCAGAGCGCGGTTTCGATGCGCAAGTCGCCAAGATCAAGGCCGCCTATAGCCATCGGCGCAATTGCACGCTAGCCGCGCTCGAAAAGCACATGCCTGAAGGTATCCGCTGGACGAAGCCGGAAGGCGGCATGTTCATCTGGATCACGCTGCCGAAGGGCATGGATGGCGCGGCGCTGCTCGCGAAATCGATCGAGACCGCCAAGGTTGCATTCGTTCCGGGCAAGGCGTTTTTTGCCGACGGCTCGGGCGAGAACACGATCCGCGTCAGCTTCTCGTGCGCCAACGATCAGATGATCGAGGAAGGCATCGGCCGTCTCGGCCGGCTGATCGCAAAGGAAATCGGCGCCTGAACGGCGCCGATCTCTTCGAAGCCTATTATTTCAGGTGCGGGGCGAACAATTCCATGTCCGCCTCGCCCAAACGGTCTTTCGCCGTATTGAGCTGGTGCCAGTAAGGATAGATTACCGGCGGCACACTGACGTCGTCGAGGCGCTTGCGTTCGTCGTCTGTCAGCTTCAGGTCGGCGGCAGCGAGGTTGTCCTTGAACTGCGCCTCGGTTCGGCCGCCGATGATGACCGAAGTCACGGCCTTGCGACCGATCAGCCACGCGAGCGCGACCTGCGCCGCCGACACGCCGCGGCTTTCGGCAATCGAGACCAGCGTTTCCACGATATTCCAGAGGCGGTTTTCGTCGCGGATCGGTGGTTCGGTCCAGCCGGCGAACTGGCGCGTGCCCTCGGGCGTCGCCTGATTGCGGCGATGCTTTCCGGAAAGCAGGCCACCGGCAAGCGGGCTCCAGACCAGGACGCCAAGACCCTGATCGACGGCAATCGGAAGCAGCTCGTATTCGGCATCGCGGGCTTCGAGCGTATAGTGGATCTGCTGGCTGACGAAGCGCTGGTATTTGTATTCCCTGGAGACGCCGAGCGCCTTCATGATGTGCCAGCCCGAGAAATTCGAGCAGCCAATGTAACGGACCTTGCCATGCCGCACGAGCGTGTCCAGGGCCTCCATCGTTTCTTCCAGCGGCGTCTGGCCGTCCCACTCGTGGAGTTGGTAGAGATCGATGACATCAGTCTTCATGCGCTTCAGGCTGGCTTCACAGGCGGCGATGAGGTGCTGCCGCGACGAACCGGCGTCGTTCGGCCCATCGCCCATCGGGAAGCGGGCCTTGGTGGCGATCAGCACGCCGTTCTTGCGCTGCCCGCCGAGAATTTCGCCAAGGATTTCCTCGGAGAGACCGGCCGAATAGACATCGGCGGTGTCGATCAGATTGACGCCGGCATCGAGGCATATATCGACGAGGCGGCGGGCGTCGGAAACGCCGAGCTCGCCGACGGCTTTCGCCCAGGTCTTGCCGCCGAAGGTCATCGTGCCCATCGTCATGGTCGAAATCCTGAGACCGGAGCGGCCCAGCTGGCGATATTCCATAGTCGCTCTCCTCACCTTAAAAATCGAAAAATCGAAACGTGGGTTAGAAAATAGCGGGATACCGTCACGGTCAAGTACAGCCTCTCACGCCCATGTATTCACGGTGGCCGTTAGCCGAGTGTCACAATCATGTTATTCGGCCTGTCTATGGAACGCCTCATGTTCATCATGAGGGAAATAGCCATGAAGAAGCTCTCCGCCTTTGCCGCGCTGCTGGCGGCCGGTCTCGTCTCCGTTTCGGCCCAGGCCGCAAATCTCGTGCTTTATACCAGCCAGCCGAACGAAGATGCGCAGGCGACGGTTGATGGTTTCATGGCCGCCAATCCCGACATAAAGGTCGATTGGGTTCGCGACGGCACGCCGAAGATCATGGCCAAGCTTCAGGCCGAAATCCAGGCCGGCAACCCGGTTGCCGACGTCCTGCTGATCGCCGACGTCGTGACGCTGGAGCGCCTCAAGGAAGACGGCAAGCTGATGGCTTACAAGTCGCCGGAGGCCGCCAACTACGACGCCGGGCTCTACGACGCCGACGGCTATTACTACTCCACCAAGCTGATCACCACCGGCATCATGTACAACACGTCCGCTTCGATGAAGCCGACGAGCTGGAAAGATCTCACGAAGCCGGAGGCCAAGGGCCTCGTCACCATGCCGAGCCCGCTCGCTTCGGGTGCAGCCCTGATCCACGCACAGACGCTGGCCGCCGTTCCGGGCCTTGGCTGGGACTACTACAAGGCGCTCGCCGAGAACGGCGCGAGCGCTTCCGGCGGCAACGGCGTCGTCCTGAAGTCCGTCGCTTCGGGCGAGAAGGCTTACGGCATGGTCGTCGACTACCTGCCGATCCGCGAAAAGGCCAAGGGCGCTCCGGTCGAGTTCGTCTTCCCGAGCGAAGGCGTTTCGACCGTCACCGAGCCGGTCGGCATTCTCGCCAGCGCGAAGAACGTCGACGCCGCCAAGAAGTTCGTCGACTACGTTCTCTCCGAAAAGGGCCAGGAAGGTTTCTTGAAGCTTGGCTACATTCCGGCTCGCAACGGCATGAAGCTGCCGGAAGGCTTCCCGGCACGCGACACCATCAAGGTTCTGCCGGTCAACGCCGCCGAAGCGCTGAAGAACACGGACCAGGACCTGAAGACCTTCTCCGGCATGTTCGGTTCGAACTGATCGGTCCATGCAAGGATACGTACGTCCAGGAAACAGCCAGCCCGCCTGGCTGTTTCCTTTTATTGTCAGTGTGGTTCTTTTCCTGAGCGTGCTGCCCTTGGCGCGGCTCGCAATCGTCGGCATCTCGGCCTTTGCCAATGGCGGCGTGATGGTGGTTCTGTCCGATCCCATGGTCTGGTCGGCGGTTTATTACACCATTGTCACGGCAATCCTCGGAACCATTATTTCCCTCATCATCGGCTGCGGTTTCGCCTATTTGCTGACCCTCACCGACATCCCCGCCAAAGGGCCGCTCAGCTTCTTCTTCGTGCTGCCGATGATGATTCCGCCGCAGGTCACCGCGCTTGCCTGGGTGCAGATGTCCGGTCCGTCGAGCCCGCTTCTGAAAGCGCTGCATATCGCCCCACCACTCGGCTCTCCACAGCCGCTCTATTCGGTGGGCGGCATCGCGTTGCTTTACGGCGTGCAGCATGCGCCGCTCGTCTATCTGGCGCTGAGGGCAGGGTTGATGGCGCTACCGCGCGACGGCGTCGAAGCCGCGCGGCTTTCCGGCGCCTCGAGCCTGCAGGTCTTTCGTGACGTCATCCTGCCGCTGTCACTGCCCGGTGTCATTGCCGGTGCGGCGATCTCCTTCGTCTCCTGTACCGGCAATTTCGGAATTCCGGCGATCCTCGGCATCCCCGCCTCGATCTTCACGCTGCCGACGCTGATCTTTTCCAAGTTCACCGCTTTCACCAGCCGCACCTTCGGCGACGTGGCGTTGCTGTCGGCGATCATCGCGACCATTTCCGTCGTGGGACTTGCAATCCAGGATCGGGCCCTGCGCGGCCGGGATTATCGCGTCCTCGGCCTTTCCGGCGCGACAGCCGCATTCGAGCTGGGGACGTGGAAGCTGCTGTTCACGCCGCTGCTCTGGATCGTCCTGTTCTTCATGCTGGCCGCGCCGTTCTTCGCGCTGGTTGCGGGCGCCCTGGTGCCGGCCTATGGCGTGCCGCTCACCTTCAAGACCATGACGCTGCATGCCTTCGAGGAGATTCTCTTCCGACAGACCGTGACGCGCACGGCATTCGTCAATTCGCTTTCTCTTGCGGCTGGAACAGCAGTTGGTCTCCTTCTGGTGACGGTGCTGGCGGCCTATGTCTTGACGCGGCGCAAGGATGCAATCGCGCGTGCCATATCGAGCCTGATCGAGATTCCCTATTCGCTTCCGGGCATCGTCATGGCTGTGTGCTTCATCCTGGTTTTTGCCGCGCCGCTGCCGGTCCTCAACGTCACGCTTTACGGCACGATCTGGATCATCCTGATTGCCTATTTCTCGAGCTTCTTTGCCGTCAGCCTGAAACCGGTCGTCAGCGCCTTCCACCAGCTCGATCCGGCACTGGAGGAGGCGGCGCGGCTTTCCGGTGCAGGCTTCTTCCGGCGACTCAGGGACATCATCGTGCCGCTGGTCGCTCCGGCTGCGGGTGCCTCGGTCATCCTCGTCTTCCTGATTGCCTGCAACGAGCTGACGATTTCGGCGCTGCTCTGGTCCGCGGGCACCCAGACCCTCGGTGTCGCGATCTACAATCTCGACGACAGCGGCAGTTCCGACCTAGCCTCGGCGCTTTCCGTGCTCGTCGTGCTGATGGTCATTTTCATGATGTTGCTGCTGGAATTGCTGGCCAAGCGGCTGCCGAAGGGAGTGGTGCCTTGGCGAAGCTGATCCTCAACCACGTCAGCAAGGATTTCGGCACCGGAAAGCCCGCGGTCAGCGCGCTTTCGCTCGAGGTTCGCGAAGGCGGGTTCCTGGCGCTGCTCGGACCTTCCGGCTGCGGCAAGACAACGGTGCTCAGGATGATCGCCGGCTTCGAGACCCCGACCGACGGCTCGATCCATCTCGGCGAGCGGCTGCTTGCCGATGCGTCGCAGTCGCTGCCGCCCGAACGGCGCAACATGGCGATGGTTTTCCAGTCCTATGCGCTCTGGCCGCACATGAGCGTCGCCGACAATGTCGGCTATCCGCTGAAGGTGCGCGGCATTGGGGGGGAAGCCTATCGCCGGAAGGTGCGGGATGCCCTTTCGACCGTGCGGCTTGCCGACTATGCCGAGCGGCGTCCGGCCGATCTTTCCGGTGGCCAGCGGCAGCGCGTGGCGCTTGCGCGCTGCCTGGTGACATCGCCCGATGTGGTGCTCCTCGATGAACCGCTCGCCAATCTCGACCGGCACCTGAAGCAGGAGATGGAAGAGAGTTTCCGTGAGTTTCACCAGCGCTCCGGCGCCACCATGGTCTATGTGACGCATGACCAGAGCGAGGCGATGGCGCTTGCAACGGACGTTGCGGTGATGTCCGAGGGCCACCTGCTGCAGGTCGCGCCGCCTGCCGAGATCTACGCGCGCCCAGAGGGGCGGGTCGTCGGCGGACTGGTCGGGCGAGGCGCGATCCTGACCGTGCAGTCTCCCATCGGTGACAAGCGTGATCTTGATTGGAATGCGCTGCAGACCATCATTGGAAGCCAGCCGGGCGAGGGGTCGCAGGCCGATGTGCTCGTCCGTCCCGAAGACGTCGTGCTTGGGGCAGAGGGCATTGCGGCCACGGCGGAATCCGTTCTTTACGAAGGCGAGCGTTACGCGCTGAAGCTCACCCTTGAGAACGGCCAGTCGCTGCGTGCCTTCAGCCGCATCGCAGTGCTGCCCGGCGAGCCGTTGAAGGTTACGATCCGCGCGGCATGGCGGCTTTGATTTCTGCCTTCCCGAACGCTTCTTTCGTCTCTAGTAATGGCGTAACGCCAACCGGAAACGCCCGATGCCGCTTCGCCTAGCCACATTCAACGTCGAAAACCTGATGACGCGTTTCGATTTCACCGGCTTTCGCAATCAGCTGCGTCAGGACCGGGTCATCAAGCTGTTCGAGGTCCAGAGCGAGGGCGTCTATCAGCAGCTCGAGCAGGCCCGCGTCATCGCATCCACCGACGACACCCGCCAGATGACGGCGCTGGCGATTGCCGACGCCGATGCCGACATTCTCTGCCTGCAGGAAATCGACAACATGGCCGCCCTGCAGGCTTTCGAATACGGCTATCTGTTCCGCATGGTCGGAAATGGCTACCGGCAGAGATATCTTGTCGAAGGCAATGACAGCCGCGGCATCGATGTCGCGGTGCTGATGCGCGAGGAGACGCGTGACGGGCAGAAGATCGAGCTGCGCGACATCAAGAGCCATGCCGCGCTGACCTATCGCGACCTTGATCTCTTCGACGACAAGCTGGCGCTCACGAACCGTATCGACGACAAGATCTTCAAGCGCGACTGCCTGGAGCTCGACCTTTTGATCGGCGGCGTCCCCTTGTCGCTCTATGTCGTGCACTTCAAATCGATGGACGGGCCGCGCACCAATGGTGTCGACAGCAGGCACGCGACGATGCCAATCCGCCGGGCGGAGGCATCAGCGGTGCGCCGGATCATCGAGAACAGATTTGGCGCTGGAAATACCGCCAACAAGAACTTCGCGATCTGCGGCGACATGAACGACTATCAGGAGCGTATCGACGTGATCGGGACGCGCAGAAGCGGATATCGCTTCGAGCATCAGGACGAGACCGAAAGCGCGCTCGATGTTTTCAGCCATGACGGCTTTGTCGAGAACGTCGCCCGCCGCCGCGATCCGCTCGACCGCTGGACGCTCTATCACGCCCGCGGTCCTGAGGAGCAATGGCTCTGCCAGCTCGACTATATCTGGCTGTCGCCGGCGCTCGCCAGAATGAACGGCGAGAGAAAGCCGGAAATCATTCGCAGCGGCCAGCCGTTCCGCACCGTCTTTCCGCCCGGCCAGGAAGCGGAGCGCTATCCGCGCACCGGCTGGGACCGGCCGAAAGCCTCCGACCATTGCCCCCTCGTGATGACATTGGATTTGAGATGAACATGCATTTTTCAGAGGATTTTGCCGGCTGGCCGCCGGAAAAGACGGTGTTTCCCGTGGCTGCCGTCAACCTTCGTGTGCTCGACGGCGAACATCCCTACCGTCAGGCAAAACGCGAGGATATCGCCCGCAACTGGGAGGCAGAAGTAAGGGCAAACCCGGCGCTCTTCGATGGCCGAATGGTGTTCCAGCACCGGCTGTCGTTGGGAGAAGACGGTATTGCAGGGCAGGGATACATCGTTCCCTTTTCGACCTTGATGTATTGGCGCCGGCAGCAGGATCGCGGCGGCGCCATGCATCTCTTCGCCTATCCGGTGATCGAGAGCTCGGACGGCGCGCTGGTGGCAATCCGCATGGGCGCACACACGGCCAATCCGGGCCAGGTCTACTTCGCCTGCGGTTCGCTCGAGCCGGAGGATATCGTCTCCGGCTTCTGCGATCTGGAGCACAACATGCGCCGCGAGGTGTTGGAGGAAACGGGGCTCGATCTTGCCGATGCCAGGCCGGGCGAAGGCTACCATGCCAGCCACTTTCGCCGGGCGCTCACCATCTTCCGCATGTTCACCTTCGACATGACGGCAGACGAGATTATCGGGCGAATCGAGAGGCACATGACGGTGGCCGAGGATCAGGAGATCGCCGGTGCCGTCGCGATCCGCTCCGCCGATCATTCGACCTATTCCTATAACATCAGCATGCTGCCGGTCATCGATTGGTATTTCACTCGCCGAAACGAAGCTTAATGCCTTGCACTCGTTTCTGCGGTCGGGCAGGTTGCAGGTCCGAGGACCGAGAGACAAGGAGGCCGATGTGGCGCGCAGCTACAGCGTCTATGACGTGTTCACCGACCGCAAACTCGCCGGAAATCCGCTGGCCGTCATCTTCGACGGCGAGGATTTGAGCGACGAAGCAATGCAATCGATCGCCCGCGAGATGAACCTTTCGGAGACTGTGTTCGTGCAGGCTTCAGCCAATCCGGCCTACACCGCCAGGCTCAGGATTTTCACGCCCGGTCGCGAACTTCCTTTCGCTGGTCATCCGACGGTCGGTACGGCGATAGCGCTCGCGGAGCAGGCGCATGGCGGCGACATGACGCTGGACCTCGTTTCCGTGCTTGAGGAAAATGTCGGGCCTGTGCGCTGTGCGGTCCGGCTGCGGAGAGGAGAGGCGAGCTTTGCCGAATTCGACCTGCCGAGGAAATCCCAGCAGATCAATATGCCGCTTGAAAAGCTGGGCATCGCCAACGCGCTGTCG
Organism: Rhizobium sp. SVR5-2C; assembly: GCF_056755115.1. Classification (NCBI taxonomy): domain Bacteria; kingdom Pseudomonadati; phylum Pseudomonadota; class Alphaproteobacteria; order Hyphomicrobiales; family Rhizobiaceae; genus Rhizobium; species Rhizobium sp. SVR5-2C. The sequence continues at coordinate 59,225 of NZ_JBNDHT010000008.1, forward strand.
CTGAAGGTGACGGAGATCGGCTTCGAAAATCATGTGCCGTCGCTCTGGACCGCCGGCGTGCCTTTCCTGCTGGTTCCTGTTCACGATGTCGGTGCGGCAATGCGGCTCGAGTTCGATCCGCAGCTCTGGGAGAACACCGTCCCCTTTGTCGATGGCTCGCTCGCCTCTGCCTACATCTACTGCCGCGCCGGCGTGAACCATCCGGCGAGGTTCCATGCCCGCATGTTTGCGAGCGGCATGGGAATAGCCGAGGACCCGGCGACCGGCTCGGCTGTTGCGGCACTTTCGGGGGCGATCCACCATTTCGACCGGCTGCCGGATGGTCATCATCCGATGGCCGTCGAGCAGGGTATCGAGATGGGCCGGCCATCCTTGATTCATCTGCATGTGGATGTCGAAGGCGGCACGATCTCCAATGCCCGGATTGGCGGGCAGGCGGTGCGCGTCGCAACGGGCACGCTCGACCTTTGATTTCATTGCATTTCAGCCATGCGGAAAAATCTTCGAAATTAATCGAAGAATTTTCCGCATGGCGCTGGACAAGGTGAGCGATCCTGTTTATACGCCCGGTCACACCGCGCAGCCAAGCGCGAACGGGTGATTAGCTCAGTTGGTAGAGCAGCTGACTCTTAATCAGCGGGTCGTAGGTTCGAGCCCTACATCACCCACCATTTTTCAAAAGAATTCAATGTGTTGATTGCGTTTATCCGGCGTGGAGACACGGGTACGACGCTTGGGAACAAATGAGAGCATTTCGCCTCTAGCCTAAGTGTCTTCTCAACACGATCGCTTGACCAAGGTAGCCTTGTGTGGCGCTCGACCCGGGGAAGCAGGTACGGCGAACGTGCTGCTGGGACGGGCGGGATCGTCACTTCGACGAGGCCATCAGAGGATCCTCACCGATTGCTTCTACCAGGAAATCGATGGCTGTCCTGACGCGGAGCGGCATGCTGCGGCGGGATGGATAGACCAGGTTGATCGGCAGGCGCGTCGGTGGAAAATCCGGCATTAGGTTTATCAGCCTGCCGGCCTCGATATCGGGGCCGGCAAGGTGGTGGGACAGGATCGCAAGGCCAGCTCCTGAAAGAGCGGCGCGGTGAACCGCAACGGAGTTATTGGCGATCAAGCGCGGTGCGATCCGCACGGAAATCTCGTCGGCTCCGTTGGAAAACGACCACGAGCGGCCATCACCGCCACGGCTGTAGCAAATGCAGGCGTGGCCAGTGACATCTTCCGGGGTCTTCGGCGTCGACCTTGTCTGCAGGTAGCCGGGCGCTGCAACGAGAAAGGCCGTCGTCCAGCCGATCCGGCGGCAGATCAGGCTGCTGTCCGCGACGGTGCCAAGGCGGACCTCCAGATCGATTCCCTCTCCGACGAGATCCGACGGCTCCTCCCGAAAGAGCAGTTCGACGGCCAGTCCCGGGTGGCTTTCGAGCAGGCTTTGCAGGCGGTCGCTCACGTAAAGCCCGAGCGGTGAGGGCAGGCTGAGCCTGACCTTTCCCGATGCCATGGCGCCTTCGGTGCTGCTGTTTTCGCCAAGGGCATCGACCGCTTCGATGACCTTGAGCGCCAGCGGGATCATGTGCTCGCCCTCAGCCGTCAGCGCCAGCGCGCTTGTCGTGCGATGCAGAAGCCGCGTGTTCAGATAAGCCTCCAGGGCGGAAACCTGCCGCGACACGGCGGGCTGCGTCAGATTGAGATCAACGGCCGCAGCCGAAAAGGAGCCGGTCTCCGCGACCCGCAGGAACGTCCGCAACGCGCAAACAATGTCCATTTGGTCCCCATACTTCTGAACATAAGCCTTATGTCCGCAGCTTATGCAGGAATGGCTTGCCTGTCCAGATATTGCGGATATCTTGTATCCATAAGGATATCAAATGTCCTTAATTAAGGAGAGAGGCCGATGACTCAGCGCCTGAACTACGCCCAGCAGTCCCCCGAATTCTTCAAAAAACTTTCCGACCTCAGCATGGCGCTGAAGGACAGCGTTATCGATCAGAAGATCCGCGATCTGGTGAATATCCGCGCGTCACAGATCAATGGTTGCGCCTTCTGCCTGGACATGCATGTGAAGGAAGCCAAGATTCACGGCGAGAGCGAATTGCGCCTCTACCATGTCGCCATTTGGCGGGAATCGAACCTCTTTGTCCCGCGCGAACGCGCAGCCCTTGCCTGGACCGAAGCCGTCACCGAGCTTCCCGAAGGCGGCATTCCGGATGAGCTTTATGAGCGGGTACGCGGCCAGCTTTCAGAGAAGGAGATTGCCGATCTCACGTTCTCGATCATGACCATCAACTCCTGGAACCGTGCTAGTATCGCCTTCAAGGCCGTGCCCGGCTCGGCCGACAAGCTCTACGGCCTCGAAAAGGCTGGCCTGAACTAAGCATCAGCATTCAACCCTTGGAAATGAATTGAACAACGCTGTGCACGCAACTGCCGCGAATGGAGGATTTTATCATGAAAATCGTAATCATAGGCGGAACCGGCCTCATCGGTTCCAAGACCGCTGAACGCCTGCGTAACAAGGGTCATGAGGTTATCGCAGCCTCGCCCAATACCGGCGTCAACACGATCACTGGCGAGGGCCTTGCCCAAGCGCTCGCTGGCGCCGAGGTTGTGCTCGACCTTGCAAACTCGCCGTCGTGGGAAGACAAGGCCGTGCTCGAATTCTTCCAGACCTCGGGCCGCAATCTGACGGCGGCGGAAAAGGCAGCCGGGGTGAAGCATCATGTCGCGCTTTCCATCGTCGGCACGGATCGCCTGCCGGAAAGCGGATACCTGCGCGCCAAGGTCGCCCAGGAAAAGATCATCCGGGAATCCGGCATTCCCTACACGATCGTACGTTCCACGCAATTCATGGAATTCCTCGGCGGCATCGCTCAAGGGGGCACGACCGGCGACACTGCCCGCCTGTCGACGGGCAATCTGCAGCCGATCGCCTCTGATGACGTCGCAGACTTCATGACGGACGCGGCCCTTGCCCCGCCGGTCAACGGCATCATCGAGATTTCCGGCCCTGAGCGCGCACGCCTCTGCGATTTCGCCGCTCGTTACCTCAAGGCGATCGGTGATACCCGCACGGTCGTTCCCGATCCGGAAGCCCACTATTTCGGCACCAAGCTGGAAGACGGTTCGCTCGTCTCCGACAACAATCCCCGCCTCGGCCGGATCAATTTCGACCAATGGTTTGCAACTGCTCCGCGCCGATAACGGGCTCGGACCGTGCCGGATGCGCCTTGCCCCTGAGGCGCATCCATTCAACCTCCAAAAGGAATGGAAAGATGAAAAAGTTGCTCTTCGCGGCGCTCGCAATCACAGCGCTTTCTTTCGGCCCTGCCTCCGCCGATTACACGGGCGGCGGTAAGGACGCCAAGGTTACCTTGGTCTATGAACATGAATTGCCGAACGTGCCGGGCAAGAGCATCAAGGGCATTCTCGTTGAATACGCTCCCGGCGGTTTCTCCGAGGGCCATACGCATCCGACTTCGGCCTTCATCTATGCGACGGTTCTCGAAGGCTCGATCCGCAGCCAGGTCAATGACGGCCCGGTGAAGGTTTACAAAGCAGGCGAGAGCTTCTCCGAAATGCCGGGCGACCGCCATGGCGTCAGCGCAAATGGCAGCAAGACCAAACCCGCCAAGCTGCTGGCTGTCTTCGTCGTCGATACCAACCAGAAGGAATTGACCTTCCCGCTGAAGAAGTAATACCTGAGGGCCGGATGCCAGTTTGGTATCCGGCCCTCTGACAAACGCCCAACCCTTGCCCGCGAGCCGTGCCATGTTGAGTGATCCTCTTCTGCTGCCGTTCCTGCTGATCGATTTTCTGGGGATCGTCGGCATCGTCGTCTGGCTTCTCCAGGGTCGCAAACGCCCGACCGAGCGACTTGTCGTTCAGATCCTCTTCTTCGCCGGAATGACGGCCGTGCTTGGCTTCAGCGGGATCCTGCCGCATCGGGTGAGCGACACCGATCCGAAAGGCGTCGTCGCGCCGCTGGCCACGCTGGCGCGCGTTCTCTGGTGGACCCATCTGGCATGGGCGACCATAGGCTTCGTGCGCATCTATATCGTTCTCGACCGCAGGCCGAGAGAAGCGCGGCTGATCCAGGATCTGATCGTCGCCGCCGTCTATCTCGGGGTGACACTGTCGATTATGGGTTTTGTCTTTGGCGCACCGATCGGAACGCTGGTCGCAACATCAGGTGTGGTTGCCATCATCTTCGGTCTTGCGCTTCAGAATACTCTGGGCGACGTCTTCTCCGGCATTGCAATTACCCTCGGCAAGCCATTCGTCATCGGCGATTGGATTCAACTGGCCGACGGCACTGAAGGACGCGTCATTGAAAACGACTGGCGTTCGACACATCTGCTCACCGGCGCCCACAATGTCGTCGTTCTGCCTAACAGTGTTCTCGCGAAGGTCGCTCTGACCAATCTCAGCCGTCCGGACGAAACGCATCAGATCGCGCTGACCGTCCGTATTGCCGCGGCGCACACACCCCAGCGCGTCGAGGAGGTCATGCTAGCTGCCCTGAAGGAGAGCGTCAGAATCGTGCAGGAACCGCCGCCGATCGTCGTTCTGAAGGCAATCGACGCTGTCGCCATCGAAACGGAATTGCAGTTTCGCGTCACCAGCCCGGCCAACCGGACGCCGGCCCGCAACGAGGTGATCGATCTTGTCCACCGCCACTGCGAGGCAAATGGTGTTCGCCTTGCAATGCCGCCACAGAGCTATCTTTTACCGCTGCCTGCCACAGGCGAGGATGCCGCCGGCGCGACCGTCAAAACCCGCTCAGCCGGCGCGCTCTAGCACCCATTCGAACGTGCTCTTCCAAAGCTCCGGCGGAACCTCTTGCGACAATTTTTGACCGAGATCTGCCAGGGTGACGCTGCGAAGCTTGGCGCGCCAGGCTTCGTCTGCTTCCCACATGATGCGCGCCACCGCGCATGGGCTGCTTTCGCAGTAGCCTTGGGGACGGCAGGGATTGTTGGCGCGGATATTGTTGCAGACAAAGGTGCGGGCCTCGCCCTCGACAGCTTCGACGATATCGAGGAAGGTCAGCTCGGCAGGCGGTTTCGCCAATCGGTATCCGCCGGACGGACCGAGGGTCGTATGCACAAGACCCGCCTGCGACAGGCTCTGCAGCGCCTTCGACAGATATTCCTTCGGCAAGCCATGCAACTCGGCCAGCGCTTTGGTGGAAAGATACCTGCCGGCAGGCAGTCCGGAGAGGATGGCGCAGCAATGAAGCGCCCATTCGACTTGGCTTTTGAGGATCATCAATTCGTTCCGAAGGCCGATGGCGATTGGCCATTACGGATACATAATATCCATATTTCTTTGTTATGTAAATCTGAGAGCTAAATAGAATGCTGATCGACTGGCACGGAGGCAGGGATGAGAAATCGGCTTTCGGCTGAAAGGTCGCTGAACCGGCAGACAGCGGCCCGTCTTTGAGCTTTGCGTGGATCAAATCCATTTTTGCGGAGTTAGGCTTTAGCGCGAGCAAGGACTGGCACTTTTCGGAACGGGGGCGCAGGTCTCCGCCCGTAACGCAAGGGCTTTTCACGAGCCTTTGTTCTGCTGTGCACGCAGCGGGCATTCAAATCGTTGCAGTGCCTTCCTACCTTTAAGGGAGACGAGGTAACTGTGTAGTGCGTGTGATCAAATCCAATGGCCGCGAATGGAAGATCGTCCTGCTTCAGGGCGCGTACCATTTGCAGGATGACACCGGGGCGTTAACTGGCCCGTTCTTCTCGGTAGGACAAGCGACGGAGTGGGTCAAAGGATACGTCTCCCATGACGCCGACCTGATGGCGGAAATCTGTGCCTATGCTGATAAAGTGGAGGAAGGAACTGCTCAATCCCGAGCGGGATCATCATTGGCAACTGATCTTGCTGCGAGGTTCTCGCATCGAACGGCGAGCGAGATAGAAGACAAGCTCAAGGAAGTCTGGCGTGCTCGACGCCTTCGCTGGGATTGAATGGCCGAAGCGCGGGTTTGAGGCGTGGCGGCGCCGAAATGTCCTCGCGCCAAAAGCAACGGCGCGAGGCCCCGATCTGAGCGTCACTGGCTAGCGGACGCTTTCGCTATGGGTCTACGCCGACCGTCAGTGCGCTGTCTGTGAATGTTGGCCGCCGTGTTGCGAGATGCCGCTCAGTGCCTTACCCGTTTCCATGGCCTCGCCCTTCATAGCGAGATCACCAAGCGAGATAATGCCGATGAGCCGCTTGCTCCGGCTCAGGACTGGCAGGCGCCGTACTTGAAGATCGCCCATGTTATGAAGGACGTCTTCCACATTTTCGTCTTCGAAGCAGTATTTAACGTCGGTACTCATCACGTCGCGAACCTTTGCGTCCGGGCCCATGCCTTCTGCCACGCCACGAATGGCGATGTCGCGATCGGTAATCATGCCGACTAAGCGATCATTCTCACCCACCGGAAGAACGCCGGCATCGAGACGTCCCATCATCAGGGCGACATCGCGTAATGTCTGTTCCGGATCGGTGATCTGGACGTCCGTGGTCATGCAATTGCTGACTTTCATGATAACCTCCCTGACGTTCCCGCGCCGAGTAGCTCGGGATGAAAAGAGTCAACGCGCACCGGTCGGAAACGTTCCTGGAAAGTGGGCAGTTGGCGGCTGCCGCCGCAGTGGACGCAATTCGTTACAAAATTCCGGTCCCGTAGACACATCCCCGGTACAATTTCACGCTGAAATCCTGACGGCGGCCTTGAAGGCAGCGATCGAACACCGTGAGGAAAGGACAAAGATGAAGACGACCCGGATAGTGACACTCGCCATGCTATTGATCAGTAGCGCCATGGCGTTCTCGCCGGCACAGGCGGAGCAGCCACTGCAGCGCACCGATCTTCTGAAGAACGATATCGACGTGCCCGGCTACGAGGTCGTGCAGGTGCGGGTCGATATCGCGCCAGGCGTGCTTGCCGCCAAACACTCCCATCCCGGCGAAGAAGTCGCCTATGTTCTTGAAGGAAAGCTGGAATACCGCCTCGAAGGCAGGCAGCCCGTGACGCTCAGCGCCGGCCAGTCCCTATTCATTCCCTCTGGCGTTGTCCACTCTGCCAAGAACGTCGGCAGCGGCAAGGCGTCGGAACTCGCAACCTACATTGTCAAGAGAGGCGAGGTGCTGGTCGTACCCGCAAAGTAAGCGCCATTCTGTGACTAACGTTCACCATGACGGTGCGCGGCTTGCGCGGGTCCGGAGCTATAGCCAAGTCGCTCCGAAAGCTCGTTTGCGGCGCGCAGCAGGCTTTCCAGATAGGATTGCCGGTTGCGCAGCCCGTCTTCCTTTGGAGCGACAAGGCAAAGGGTTGCAACCGCTTGCCCGTCAGCCTGCTGCACTGGCACGGCAAAACAATGTGTGAAGTTTTCCACCTCGCTGTTGAACGTGAAATAGCCGTCGATCGAGGCCTGGCGGACCTCGGCGATAAAGCGTGCCGGCTCAAGTCGCTTGCCATTCGGCAGCACAAAATCCTCTTGCGGGATAAAATCCGAGATCTCGCTGTCGCTTAGATGCGAGACGAGAAAACGGCCGGAGGCCGTCCACGGGATGGGCACCAGTTCGCCGATGTTCGAGGATATGCGGAAGGGCCTTAGGCCTTCGCGCATCATGGCGACGGTGTACTTGTTGCCTTCCAGCACGCACATTTGCGCCGTCTCGCGGGTTTCTTCCGCAAGGCGCGCGAGCATGTCTTCGGATTCCCGCATCAGGTCGAACTGATCTGCGTAGGCGGTCCCGAAAAAGTAGAGTTTACGGCCGAGGAAGACGCGACCGTCACCGCCCTGATAATCAAGCATGCCGTGACGCAGAAGAAGATTGATCAGTTCATAAACCGATGAACGCGGAGCGCCGATCTCGACGGCTATCTCGTTCGGCCGCATCGGCTGGCGTTTCGTGCGCAGAAATTCGAGAATTTCAAAGGCGCGATCAAGGCCGCGTGTGCGCCGCGCTACCATGTCTTCTGCGCCGTCAGCCATACTCAACTACCTCCTGGAGAAGGCGCAGCCTTTAAGGGCTGCGCCTGATAGACTCAAGCCCTGTCGGCGCGATAGGCGACGCAATCGACTTCCACCTTGCAATCGACCATCATCCGGGACTGAACGCAAGCGCGAGCCGGCGGGTTCTTGCCGAAGTACTCGGCATAGACGCCGTTGAAGCTCCAGAAGTCGCGCGGATCGTCGAGCCAGACACCGACACGGACGACGTCTTCAATGCCGTAGCCGGCCTCATGCAGAATAGCGATCAGGTTCTCAATCGCCTTGCGGGTCTGAGCAACAATGCCGCCACCGACGATCTCGCCTTTTTCCATCGGCACCTGGCCCGACACGTGCAGCCACCCATTGGCTTCCACGGCACGGGCGAATGGCAGCGGCTGTCCGCCAGCACCGGTCTCGCCGGCGCCGTAACGCTTGATAGTCATGTAACCTCTCTTTTCTTTCTTCTATTGCGACTGCCGGATCGGGGCGGATTGCCACCCGCACCAGCCGTCTTCCGCTCAGTTGAAACTGGACGTCTTCAGGAACTCCGCGAGCCGCTCCGTCTTGGGTCTCACGAACATTTCCTTCGGGTCTCCCTCCTCGCCAATCACACCGTGGTTCATAAAGATCACGCGCGAGGAGACTTCATAAGCAAAGCGCATTTCATGGGTGACGAGCAGCATGCTCATGCCGTCGGCGGCGAGTCCCTTGATGACCTGCAGCACCTCGCCGACCAGTTCCGGATCGAGCGCCGAAGTCACTTCATCGAACAGCATCAGGCGGGGGTTCATGGCGATGGCGCGGGCGATTGCCACGCGCTGCTGCTGACCGCCCGACAGCTGGCCGGGGTAATGATCGGCGCGGGCGGCAAGGCCAACGCGGTCGAGCCATTTCTCAGCGACGGCTCGCGCCTCGTCACGGGGCATCTTCTTCACCTTGACGAGACCGAGCATGACATTCTTCGCGGCCGTCAAGTGGGGAAAGAGATTGAATTGCTGGAAAGCCATGCCGGTCAGCGCGCGCTGGCGGGCGATCTCTTTTTCGCTCTTTCGCTTGCGGGTGGTTCCGGTCTGGTCATAGCCGATTTCCTCACCTTCGATCAGAATGCGGCCGCCCTGGAACTCCTCCAGCATGTTGATGCAGCGAAGCATCGTCGTCTTGCCGGACCCGGAGGAGCCGATGATCGAGATGACCTCGCCCTCGTTCATGGTGCAGTCGATGCCCTTCAGCACCTCGGTGGTGCCGTACTGCTTTCGAAGACCCTGGATTTCGAGAAGTACTTTGCTCATGACGATGGAGGCCTCAGGAGGGAAGGGCCGTCTTGCGCTCGACATATTTGCCGAAACGCTCGATGCCGTAGTTGATGACGAAGTAAAGAAGCCCGACGAAAAAATAGAATTTCAGGCTCATGAAATTGCGCGAGATGATTTCCTGGGTGCGCAGCAGGAGCTCGGCGACGCCGATGACGGAAAGCAGCGTCGAGGCCTTGACCATCTCGGCAGCCGTGTTGACCCACGCCGGCAGGAACTGGCGCAGTGCCTGCGGCCAGAGCACATAGGCGAAGGTCTGGTTAAACGTGAGCCCGATCGCCTTTGCGGCTTCGGTCTGGCCCTTCGGGATCGCCTGCAACCCGCCGCGCACGATTTCCCCGACATGGGAGGAGCAGAAGATTGCCAGGGCCAGTACGCCGGCCTGAAATGGTCCGAGCTCAATGCCGATAGTCGAGAGCACATAATAGCTGGCAAGAACCAGTACCAGCACCGGCGTGCCGCGGATGAAGTCGGTATAGGCGCGCATCACGAGCCGCAGGAGCCAGTTGCCGTAAACCAGGGACAGTCCGACGAGGACACCGAGCAGCGATCCGGCAATGATGGCGAGAAGCGAGATCGAGACGGTGACGCCGAGCCCCTTCAGAATGACGAAGCGGGCGATCCACATCTGATCGAGGAAAGCGGGAAAGTTTGTCATATCGTCACCTCGGAATGGCAAGCCGGCGCTCGACAACCCGCATCAGTGCGGCGAGCACGGAACAGGTGGCGACATAGAGACCCGACGCAACGATCCACGTCTCGATGACCCGGAAGGTCTCGACATTGATCTTGCGCGCTTCGAAGGTGAGTTCGGGAACCGCTATGGCCGCCGCAAGCGAGGTGTCCTTGAAGAGTGAAATCACCGTCGAGGACAGCGACGGCAGCACATTGCGCAGCATCAACGGCGCAATGATCGACACGCGGATCTGCAGCGGCGTCAGTCCGATCGCGAGTCCGGCCTCCGTCAATCCCCGTGGAATGGAGAGGAGCCCGGCACGGAACACTTCCGCCAGATAAGCACCGGAATAGATCGACAGCACGACAATGAAACTTTGAATCTTGCCGAGGCGCACGCCCATCTGCGGCAGCGCGAAATAGGCGAAAAGCACGAGAACGAGGATCGGCAGGTTGCGAATGATCGTCACGTAGGCCGCGGCCGGCCGCTTGAACCAGTCACTCTTGGCAATCAGGGCGAAGGCGACGAGCAGGCCGATGGCCGCGCCGATCAGAATGGAAATGAAAGCCAGCCCGAGGCTGAGCAGCAGACCTTCGAGAAGTTGGTCAAAGCTGCGCCAAACGGCGGCGAAGTTGAGCGTATAACCCATGGCGGCGTCCTGCCGGAGAGGGAGGAGGAAGGACGAAGGGCAAGACCCTTCGTCCCAACGATTTGTTATCCGGCTTTACTTGTACTCGACCGGGAAACCGATCTGCGGCGGCGTCAGGTCCTTGCCGAACCACTTCTTGTAGGACTTCGCATAGAAGTCGAACTCGACGCCGGTCATCGCCTCGTGCAGGGCGGTGTTGACGAAATTCAGCCAATCCTGATCGCCGCGCTTGACGCCGCAGGCATAGGTCTGCGGATTCCAGCCATACCCGGCATCCTTGTAGCGGCCAGCGTTCTGCGTCATGTACCAGGCGAGCGACGACTGGTCGGTCGCCACCGCGTCGGCACGGCCGGATTCAAGCGCCTGATAGATCAGGTCGACAGATTCGTATTGGTCGACGGTCGCCTCCGGCAGGGCGGCATGCACCATGTCCTCGGCATAGACGTTCTGCAGCACCGAGATCGTGACCGATGAACCGGCAGCCTTCAGCGCGGCATAGTCGGCATACTTGCCGTCGGCCTTCAGCATCAGGCCCACGCCTTCGCGGTAGTAAGGGATCGTGAACGCGATCTGCTGCGCGCGCTCGCCGGTCACCGTCATGAACTGGCAGGTGAGGTCCACCTTGTCCGTGGTGATGTTCGGGATGCGGGCATCGGACGACTGGTTGACGAACTCGATCTTGTCTGGATCGCCAAACAGCGCCTTGGCGACGATGTGGCCCATGTCGATGTCAAAGCCCTGCAGCTGGTCGTCGGCGCTCTTGAAGTGCCACGGCGCATTGGTGCTGCCGGTGCCCATGACGAGGTGGCCGCGGGCCAGCACTTCGTCAAGCTTGCTTTTTGCTTCCTGCGCTGCGGCGGGAATTGCGGAAAGGAGGACTACGGCCGCCAGCGAAAGCGCGCTGGCTCTAAGCGAGGTCATCATGATGTTCCCCTGATGATGAGCGGTTGCTTGATGTCCAGTATACCGGACAAGTGTCTGGTTTAATGGATTGACGTATTCAGCGGCACAATGCATAAATTGTCAAGCGTCGGGGACAGGAATTGCAGAAGCACGTACAACATGCCTGTTGAAGGCCATCAGATCTTTTTAGGAACTCAAAATGAGTAAGCCAGCGTCAATATTCGATACTATTAATACTCCGGCTGTTTTGGTCGACCTCGACATCGCGTGGCGCAACATCGAGCGCTTCCAGGCATACGCAGATGCCCACGGCCTGCGCGTGCGGCCACATATCAAGACGCACAAGCTGCCGGCGGTGGCGGAGATGCAGCTGAAAGCCGGCGCAATCGGCATTACCTGCCAGAAAGTCTCGGAAGCCGAGGCCATGATTGCCGGCAGCCCCGAGATCCGGGATGTTCTGATCACCTACAACATCCTGGGCCGCGAGAAATTGGAGCATCTGACAGCGTTGGCGCGCCGGGTGGCGCTGAGTGTCGTTGCAGACAACGAGACCGTCATCGATGGCCTGTCTGCTGCTTTCGCAGCCGAGCCGGCGCCGCTGCGCGTGCTTGTCGAGTGCGACACCGGGGCGAACCGCTGCGGTGTACTGACGCCGGAAGCCGCCGCAAGCCTCGCTCAGCGGATTGCGAAATCCAAGGGACTGGTCTTCGGCGGGCTCATGACCTATCCGCCCGCGGGCGCGACGGCGGCCGTGGAAGCCTTTATGACAAAGGCCAAGGCTCTTATCGAAGCCGCCGGGATCGCTGTCCCTGTGATCACGTCCGGTGGAACTCCGTCGATGATGGAGGCCGCGAGCGCGCCGGTGACGACCGAATATCGCCCCGGTACTTACGTTTATAACGACAGATCGCTCGTCGCGCGCGGCGTCTCTGCCTGGGAAGATTGCGCGCTGACCGTTCTTGCCACTGTTGTCTCTGTGCCAGCCGCCGATCGTGCCATTATCGATGCGGGTAGCAAAGTCCTGACATCAGACCTTCTTGGACTGACCGGGTATGGCCACGTCCTCGGACGCCCCGATATCACCATCGATCAGCTTTCCGAGGAACACGGCCGGCTGGTCAGCGCTGGGCCGATTGGTCTTTCCGTCGGAGAGAAGATCCGTATCGTGCCCAATCACGCCTGCGTGGTGACCAACATGGTCGATTCAATCTACGCCATCGAAGCGGATAAGCCTCCTGCCGTGTGGCCCGTTGCCGCGCGCGGCCGCGTCGTCTGACACAGATTTGGGGCAGGGATGAAGCTCGGGCCGCAGCGTCCACCACTGCGGCTCGAGTGGTACGCGCTAATTGCGTGGGCACCGCGAGCCCCGCCTCCGGGCGTCATGGCGGCATCCGCATCGGCGCGCGTTCTAGATGTTGGCGCCGCTGATGGATCGCGTTTGAATTAAATCTTTTTGTTCATCGTTTGCAGATGAACTCTCGGAATCTTCTTCGTTCTGCAAATTGCTTCGCTGATGCACTCTGCTTAGCCAAATCATAGGCAAGATATACCCGTTACATAAGAGCGGAGCTTGTTATTTGACGATAGTTATTCTACTCTTTCTTGTAGGTTTTTAACCTAATCCCCGGATTGGAGCGTTCAATGTTGAAACGTGTTTCCGTCCTCTTCTCGGTCTTTCTGACGGCATGTGTGCCGTCCTGGCCGTACCTGACATATGCGCCACCCAATGCTAGCAACTGTCAAAGTATGCCTCCCAGCGCGGCTGAATCTGCTGCCTGGCGCCGGGCGCAACGGCTGAATACACGTCAATCCTACCAGGCTTTCCTCGCCAGATATCCTCGCAGCTGCTACGGGACTTTGGCGGTCGAGAGGATGAAGACAACGGTGCAAAGGCAGCCTGTCACAACGCGGAAGTTGGCAACCGAGCCTCGGCGAGACTTCTGGGGGCGGCGAGTCTACTAGGCTGCCGTCTGCGCGATTGTTGACGGGCACTGATTAGCCGCATTTGGAAATCAAGGGACGCCCTTCAATCTCATCAAGGATAGGCCGCAGGCGGGCCTCGGGTGCTCCGGTTGTGTCAGAATATCGTGCAGTTGCAGTTCATTCAGTTCAGCAACATGAGGCATGAATTGAGAAGCTCAGCGTCTCATACAATCTTCGGGTTAGCTGATGCATTTTGACGTTGTTCATGCTGCCGACCCTCGATTTCATGGAGGTACCTCGAGCGCACTGAGGGCTGAGCTGAAGGCGGCGAGTCGGTGGGGGATGAGCTGTGGGCTGCTGCCTTTCTTGGGGCAGCGCACGCGTGATCTGGGCATCTTCGACAGCCGGACAGCCGCGGTGATCGAGCAATCAAATACGGTCTGGCTGACCGGTTCTGAAGAGGCGACGTGCGACGTTCTTCTGGCTCACCATCCTGCGGTGTTCGAGCGAATGCCGCATTCGCCGGTGCGTTTGCAGCCTCGCCGCGTCGTCTGCGTGGTTCACCATCCTCTGTTCGACGGCAATCGCGTTCCTCAATACGATCTCGCCGTCGTTGAGCGTGTGTTGGATAGGCTCTTTGGTATTCCGGTCGCGTTTGCTCCTGTCGGCCCGAAAGTTCGAGCCCAGTTCGACAGTATCGGCACCGAAAGTCCCGCGCTTCTCCGGCACGATTTGTGGAACATGGTCGATGTCGCTGAATGGACATCTCACCAGCGAACAGCGCCAACGGGCACCGTCAATTTGGGGCGCCACACGAGAGGGGACCCGGCGAAGTGGCCCAGTTCCGCAGGTGACCTGCGGGCAGCCTATCCCGACATACCCGATTTCGCCATCAAGGTGTTGGGCGGTGTCCCGGAGTCGATCCAACCCTGGATAGGCTCGAACTGGCAGATCAGCCCATTCGCGCAAAACAGCGTATCTGACTTTCTCAAGCGGCTAGATTTTTATGTCTATTTTCACGGCCGGCAATGGGTGGAAGCCTTCGGAGTATGTATCGCCGAAGCAATGGCGAGCGGTTTGGTGACGGTGCTCGATCCTTCATTTGAAAGCCTCTTCGAAGATGGCGCTGTCTATTGCAACATTGCTGAAACGCGGAACGTCATCGGGCGGTTTGTTGCCTCACCTTCGATCTACCTCCAACAATCAAATGCCGCGAGAGAGCTTGTCCGACGAAAATTTTCGATCGATCAATATCCGCAACGCATGGCACGCCTCTATGATGATCTTGAACTGTCCGTGGCTTCTGCGCTGAAAAGCAGCCGAACCACGGGCAGGGGGCATTCATCTGGCAAAACCGCCGAAGACAAAATGCCGGCATCGATGCCGCGGCGTATCGCCAAAAAGCGGCGGATACTTATGGTCGCGACCAACGGTATCGGGCTCGGACATATCACCCGCCTGATGGCTATCGCAGAGCGTTTGCCTGATGACGCGGATCCCATTTTCTTTACCCGATCGGCCGGCTCCGCGTTGGCTTATGCGCGAGGGCACGCTGTTGACTATACGCCTTCCGGCTTGGCGATCGGGGTGACGGACGACAGTTGGAACAGGGCTTATGCGCAAGAGCTGTTGACGGCCGTGGAGGCGTTTGATGTGTCGGCGGTGGTGTTCGATGGGAACAGGCCGTTTCCAGGGTTGATTGCCGTTGCCGAATGCCGACGCGACCTGGCCTGGATTTGGGTCCGGCGTGCCTTGTGGCGCCTTGACCACAATTTCGATCCGGGCGCCCAGGATATATTCGACATGGTGATCGAGCCGGGCGAACTTGCTCATGACGAAGATCATGGTCCGACCCGCGATATGCCGGGGACCGTTGCCGTTCCCCCTCTGCTTCTCTTGGACCCCGGCACGGGACTGCCCAGGCGTGAAGCTGCCGCCAAGCTAGGCGTGGACCCGGACCGCTTCACCGTCGCGGTACAACTAGGCTCGCAACGCAACTTCGATTTTGAAGATCTGCCGGGCTTAATTTTCAAGGAACTGGCGAGGCGGAATATCCAAACGGTCCAGATTCTCAATCCGCTCGCGAAACCTTCCAGACAGGAATGGCCGAGCGTTCTGCGCACAAGCGTTTACCCCTTGGCTGAGTATGTCAGCGCGGTCGATCTTCTTGTCACCACCGCCGGCTATAACGGTTTCCATGAAAGCATCTTGGGGGGAATTCCTTCGATCTTTGTGCCCAATGAAGCGCCGGAAATGGATGACCAGCATCTTCGCGCTGTTTATGCCCAAACAGCAGGCTTGGGTCTCTGCCTGCGGTACTCGGAATTGGATCGTGTGGAGACGACGCTCGATCTGGCGCTGTCTGAGGCCTTCCACACTGAGGTTCGCCGGCGACTAGCGCGCCTGAGTTACGTCAATGGTGCCGCCATGGCCGCGAAGGCGGTCGAGCAGCTTGTCTTCAGTATCCGGGCTGATCATCCGTTGCATGCCTCGATTGCTCGTATGTGAATCAAGGGAAGCATCGGCGCCCAGCTGATCGGCAAGAAACTCGTCGATGGTCGATGAAAGTGCGATTTCGCTGGAGATGTCCCATTTCGCGATGAGCAATGACCAGCGCCGGCGAACATACCTGCCATAGCTCTCCGAGGAGAGTGAGGGCAGGTGGCTCCGGGTAGGGACAAATTCCAAAGGAGCAGAACTTGCAGCGATCAGATCCGGACGCAGTTCTGACAGAACGACAACGGGAAATTCGCCATTAGCCCGGCAAGCCTCCACGGCCGTATCGAGAATCTCGGCAAGACTGGCGGGCATCGCACCGAGGACAGAAATAAGACTTCTCGGTTTGGCCTCGTCCACTGGCTCGTGCAGGACATAGTGAAGACTGTCCTCGTCAGTGGCGGGATCGACGATCCTGACAGCTCTCTTTGGCCTGCCGAAGCGCGAAAGCCGGCCAACTCGTTCGACAAACCAGCGCAATGCCATCTCTGGGTTCCGCGTTAGAGTCCGTTTTGCTGAACAAACAGTTCGACCTCTCCTTCGATTTCCTCTCGCGTCGCAGCGTTCAGCTTTTCACCTACCGAAGTCTTGGTCTGCTCTGCCTCTTCGACCTTGAAACGAGTGGCGAGCGTTGCGTTGAAATATGCCTTCCGCAAATCCGGCTTTCCGCGGCTGAAGCTGCCCTCCGCGTAACCCTTGGCAAGTTCGAGATAAGCGTCCTCGAAGCCTCGGCGTGCTGACAGTTCCAGTAGGGCAAGGGCGCGATTGGCATCGCGCGGAACGTTGCCTTCGCCTTTCACGAGAAGGCGGGCTGCGTAGAGGGGTGCATACTGGTTGCCCATTTCCGTCGCACGGATCATCAGATCAAAACCCCGCTTGACGTCTTTCTTGATACCCAAGCCGCTGACATAGGCGCGGCCGAGATTGGTCATGGCGTCGATCTGACCGGCATCGGCCGCCGCAGCATAGAGCCTCGTCGCCTCCACATCATCCTTCTTCACACCGGTACCGCGGCGAAAGCTGTCGCCGAGCGCAGTGATCGCATTCGACCAGCCGCTTGATGCTGCAAGTCTGTACCACAGGATCCCTTCTTCGGGGTTCTTCGGCACGCCTTGACCGCGTATATAAGCGGTTCCCACATTCGTCCTTGCTCTGAGGTTTCCGAGCGGTGCCGCCTGCATGTAAAAATCGAAGGCGCGCTTGTAATCGACCTCGCGGCCTATGCCGGCGCGGGCCATGTAACCGAGATTGACGAGGGCGGCGCTGTATTGCTGCTTGGCGGCAAGTTCGTAGAAATGCTCCGCCCAGTCATAGCGCTTGGCGATTTCGAGGACGCGGGCCAACTGGAACTGCAGGCGGGGATTGCCGGGGTCTGCAGCCAGCGCGTAGCCGCAGGAGCGCAGCCCGTCGCGGACGTTCACGAGGCCGTTCGTAACACCAGGTACGACGCGTTGAGGATCGTTGGGATCGGCCGCGTACAGGTCGCAATCCGTCATGAGCGTCTTCATGCCGCTTTGTGTGTCGGGCATTTGGCGCGGCCAGATGCGAAAAGTCTCGCTCACGGCGCGCTCGCCGGCCTGCTCAAAAATAAATTCCGCTCCAGCCGTTGCCGTAGCCTCATTGGAAGGCGGCGGCTCGGTGGAAATCGGGGTGGCGGCAAGTGCGCCGCTGACAAACAGCCCACGCTGCTGCAATGCAGCAACCTGGAGGCTGCTGCGTTTGAGTGCTTCCGCGGCAAGCTGGCTCTTCGGAAACACTTTGGCGAAGCGTTCGAAATCCGTTGGATCGGCGCTGTCCTGAATGAAATACCAGAGGACCTGATCAATCGTCAGCTCCCCGTCGCTCGCCGAGACCGCAGGTGCCGGCTTGTCGGTGCTGCCCGGCTTCAGGACGAATTTTGTTTCGATCGAGCCCGTGATCCACGGTATCTGTGATCCGTTGGTGGCGAGGCGCACGTCTCCGCGCACGGTTCTGAACGTGTCATAGATATCGAGGCCCGGCTGCTGAAGCGCATTGGCCAGCGCCAAGGAATAGGGGCTGTTCACGCCCGTGCCATCATAGGCCACTTCGCCGGCACCTGTGGCGAAGGCGATGAGAACCTGACCGGCGCCTGCCTCCATATTGGCCAGGCCCTGCTGCAGTCCCTTTTCGGAGGTGAGCGGATTGTTGCGGCAGGCGTCCAAAATCACCAGTTTGACGCCGATGGGGTCGTCCTTGACGATGTCGATGAGATCATTGAGGACGATGGCGTCATCGATGACTTCTTTAGCCGATCCGGTGCGTACATCGACAGGCAGCAGCAGGCTCCGCCCTTCGTGCTGCAGCGCGTGTCCGGCGTAATAGAGGATAGCCAGGTCGGCACCGAGAAGATGGGTGCGGATGGCATTTTCGAGGTCGCCGACGGCGGCTTTCTTGACGTCGTAGAAAAGCAGGACGTCGAAACCAAGCTCAGTGAGCGTCGCGGCAATCAGCTTGGAATCGCTTTTCGGGTTCGCCAGAGGCGCAAATTCGTATTCGCCGTTCCCCACCACGATAGCGGCTCTCTGCTCCGCATGGGCCATCTGCGAGAACGCCATTAAGAACAGCGCCAGCAGCGGGATCAAGAAAGTCCATTTCAGTCGGAAGTAAGAACTTCTTTGCGTCATGACAGGTAAGCTTGGTTGGTGACTTCGATGTCTTGATGAGCGGAAGAACTGGCGCCTCTATAGTAATGCAATTTTTGCGGCTTCGCATGCGGGAAAAGATCAAGCTAGCAGCGAGGCGCGAAGGGCGTAGGGCGGGCCGGCATCGGCATCCCTTCGTGGCGGTGTAAAAATCAATCCGCGTCAATACTTCGCCCGGAGAGTATAGACGTGGTGCAATGCCGATGCGTCTTTCGAGGTGGCAGGTCTTTATGGTAAGTTCATGATCCAGGACTGCCGGCGTCACGAGACAGGGGCACTCTCCGAATGGCTGAAGAACGCAAGACAATCGTCCAGACGCCGCTTGAGCCCGCGACGCTGACCCTCACGCACCTCACCGGCCATGACGAGATCAGCAGGTGTTTTGCTTTCACCGTCGGATTCATCAGCTCCGACGCAAACGTCGACGCGCTGAAGCTCCTGGGAAAACCAATTTCGGTTGAAGGCGAGGCCGGAGACCCAAAGCGGTGGTTTAGTGGGCTCGTTTCAGACTTTCGCCTGACCCGTATCGAAGAAGGGTTTGCCTATTACGAAGCGGAGCTGCGGCCCTGGCTTTGGCTGCTGGGTAACACCACCGACTGCCGCATCTTCCAGAACATGAGCGTCGTGGAAATCGTCGAGCAGATATTCTCGAAATATAAGCCGGCGAAGTTCGAGAAGCGGCTGCAGGGTTCCTATGAGGCACGGGAATACTGCGTCCAGTACGACGAAACCGACCTGGACTTCGTGCAGCGGCTGCTTGAGCACGAAGGCATCATGTATTTCTTCGAATATGGCGACGGGGAGCACACCCTCATTCTCGCCGACGCCATGAACAAGCTGAAGCCTGCGCCGGGTTATGCGACGGTCAAGTTCCGCGCCGAGGGCGAACCGGTGCGCCGGGACCAAGAGTATATCACGGAATGGGTGGCAACCAGCTCCGTCCACCCGGGCACTTATGCTCATACGGACTACGACTTTACGAAGCCCGGCGCCGACCTGATGGCGCAATCGGCGCAGCCCTTCGCTCACTCTGAAGCTCAGGGAGAGCACTATCGTCATCCCGGAGCGCATCTGACCGTGGGCCGCGGCGACGCTATTGCCGTGCTACGGCGCGAGGAAATTCAGGCAGCGCATCAGCGTATCGCCGCCGCCGGCACCGTACGGGGACCGGCTTCGGGCTGCACCTTCAAACTGGAGAATTTCCCGCGCAAGGATCAGAACACGGACTATGTCGTCCTGCGCGCCGACTACCGCCTCTTCGACCCGGGCTATCGCCCGGCCGCTTATGCCGGAGAGGAAACCTTCCACGCGGCGCTCCAGGTCGCTCCGACCTCCGTCACTTACCGGCCGCCGCGGGCCACACCCCGGCCGATCATGCGGGGTCCGCAAACCGCGACGGTGGTCGGCCCTTCGGGTGAGGAAATCTTCACGGACAAGTATGCGCGGGTGAAGGTGCAGTTTCACTGGGACCGCCTCGGCAAGAAGGACCAGAACAGTTCCTGCTTCGTCCGGGTCTCGCAAACCTGGGGCGGAGGGAGCTGGGGCTTCATCCAGATCCCCCGCATCGGCCAGGAGGTGATCGTCGACTTCCTCGAGGGGGATCCCGACCGGCCGATCATTACCGGCAGGGTTTATAACGGCAAGGAGATGCCTCCCTATGAGCTGCCGGGAAATGCCACCCAATCCGGGTTGAAGACGAATTCCTCGCCTGGCGGCGGTGGTTGGAACGAGCTGCGTTTCGAGGACAAGGCCGGATCGGAAGAGGTCTATTTCCAGGCGCAGAAGGACCACAACCTGCTGATCAAGAACGACCGCGGCAAGCTGGTCCAGCACGACCAGTCGGACCGCATCGACAACAACGCCAAGCACTCCGTCGGCGTGAACCTCGACGAGGACGTCGGCAACAACAAGACGACAAAGGTCGGCGTCGACCGCACCGTCAATATTGGGTCCAACGACACCGAGACGGTGGGCATCAACCGTTCTCTCACCGTCGGCGCTGACGAGACGATCGGCATCGGCGCGAATTCCAGCGAGACAATCGGCTCCAACCACACGCAGACGGTCGGCATCGTCCAGACGGTCACCGTGGGTGCGGCGCGGATCGATACGGTCGGGGCCGCGGAGACCAGAACGGTTGGGGCGGCACAGATGAACACCATCGGCGCGACTCGGTCGGTCAGCGTCGGCATCAGCCAGAGTCATGACATCGGAACGTCCGACAGCTGGGAGATCGGCACTGACCAGAGCATCGAGATTGGCAGCGGACAGACAAGCACGATCGGCAAGAGCCGGAGCGCGAAGATCGGCGAAGACGACGCGACCGAGATCAGTGGAGCCCGGGTGGTGAAGGTCACCAAGGGAAGTGCCGTCGAGGTCGGTGAGGACGGGCTGATCAAGATCGGAAAGGATCTGCTGATCGACGCCGGCGACTCGGTTGTCATCAAGTGCGGCTCGGCGGCCATTTCGATGAAAAAGGACGGCACGATCTCCATCAGCGGCAAGGACATTTCGGTGAACGCCAAGGGCAAGTTCAACGGCAAGGCCTCGGGCGAGGTCGTTTGGAAGGGCAGCAAGATCAGTCATAATTGAGGGGCTTCAGATGTCCGAAACACGGGAACGTATCGAAGGAGTGGTGATCGGCGTGTTGCTGGGTTTCGATGCCGGCGTGCCGCTGGTGGTCTTTCCCGGCAACCCCCGGGAGACTGCATTGCCGGCGCGGAGCCTGGCCGACCTTACGTCAGCAATGATCGGTGCCGAGGTCGCGCTGCTTTTCGAAGGCGGAGACGCGACGCGGCCGCTGATCGTCGGCCGGATCGTCGAGCCGGCGCGCAGGTCTTCGGCGCCAAACGTCATTCGTGATGGCGAGCGCGTGCGGATCATCGGCGAGGAGCGCATCGAGCTTCGTTGCGGCAAGGCCACGATCATCATGGAAAAGGACGGCCATATCACCATCCGCGGCACCTATGTGACCAGCCACGCCAGTGCCGTGAACCGCATTCGTGGCGGATCGGTGAACCTCAACTGATGCCTGCTGTACCTGTTCTTCGCGAAATCGTCCGCCAGCATGCCGAGATGGCGGCATTCCTGTGGACGGCCTACGACTACCACCTGCTCCATCAGGACGAGAATCCCGACATGGACGAGGAGCGGCTCGCCCGGCTAGTCGAGCGGCTTGAGGCGCATCTCGACGGGCTGCGCGTGGCGGGGGAGGCGGGGCTGGAAATTGCGAAGGAACGGTACACCGAGTTTCCCGAGGCCGGGGAGTTGTTCGTCGTGCGGATGCTGTCTTGCCCACCGGACATGCGGATTCGTGAACTCGATCTCGACAAGGTCAGACACTATTTGAGAGTGACTCTGGAGACGCCGGGAATAGGCGGGCGCCGAACGCCGTCCGATCCGCAGATCAAATGAACTCACGGGTCATGTCGATCCGGCGAACGAAGAGATTTCCGTCATAGCCAAACTCGACCCCTGACCACTCCTTTCCGTTGAACGTGAAGACTTCTTTCCAGCCCACGGCGACGAGATAGGCCTCGGTCGCTTCCATTGCATAAACGAAGCCGAGTGATCTGAACGGCACGAGTTCCATCCCCTTCTGGATGTAAAGGCCGTACTCGTCATCTCCCCAGTACCGATTGCCGTCGAACTCGCATATCGAGTATATCTGTGTACCCGGTCCGGCAATCTCGGTGAGTTCCTCATTCGCGTAGCGGGCACAGAAGCCGTTCTCGCAGCCAAGATACACGTCTCCATTACGAGCAACCTGCAAGGCCGAGATGCTGTGGTTGAACCCGAGAGGGATTGAGCGCCAGCGAGAGCCATCCAGGCGCAGCAGTGCCCCGTGATCGCCGCCCACGTGGGTCAGGTCGGGGGCCGGACCGTGCATGGCGCGCAGGAAAGCCGAGGTCCCTGTCTCGATCGGTACCCAATCGGTGCCCTGCGCGACGCAAACAGTTCCTTCGTCGCCGTAGAGATAGGCAGTCTTTTCGTTGAGATGCCAGAGCTTGTTGGTGAACGCCTCCGGTCCTTCGCCGGTCGCAATGGTGCCGTTGCGAATGTGGTGGGTGGTTCCACCGACTTGCAACGCGATATGCTCGCGCTCGGAGAGGCTGACATGCGAGAGAATGAGGTCGTCGATGTCCAGCAGCACCTCCTGGCGAATCTGGTCGTCGAGAGACATCCGCAGCAGGAACGACCGTCCCGCCTCGTCGTTCTTGTCGCTGAGCTGAACAGATGCTGAGAAGAGATTTCTCCCCAGGTGGAAGGCGTTAATTGCCTCGATATCGATCTCGTCAAGCGGATAGTCGTCGAGACGCGGCTCTTGGTCGTCCGTCATCACCTACCTACCGTCATTGCATTCAGTTCGGTCTGCGTCTTCTTCGGTCGGACCACGTCCTGGAGATAGTTTATCATCACGAGCCGCAAGCATTCAATCATGTCATCGGCATCCTTCTTCGGCGCGTTCTTGATCGCGGGTTCGTTCTTCCGTACTGCGTCAAGGGACTTTTCCATCGCATTCTTGAGCGAAGGCTTCCTGCGTCTCTTCTTTTCCTTTCGGTAGAAGGCGGCTTCTTGATTGGTCTTCAAGTTGTGGGGCGTTCCTTTCTTGCTGCCGTCGCCGCGCTGGAAGCCACCCCCTTTCTTGTGCTTTCGAGAGCGCATGCAGATGCACGGGGCGGTCTGGTTGTCGTACTCCTTCCACCGCGTAAAGGACTTGTTCTGCTTACGGCTGCTCTGGA